>JANOTN010000156.1:0-6017 GCA_031416375.1 Ilumatobacteraceae bacterium | reverse complement strand
AGGATTCGGTCGGCGTCGGCGACGATTGTGCGGACGATGTCTCCGGCGGGTTGGATCTGGTGGAGTAGTTCGATCGCTTGTCCTGCGGGCATCATTCCTTGTTGCAGGTCGCCGTCTTGGTAGCCGGTTTCGACGCGTGTGCCTGCCACGGCGTATTGGGCTGGGAAGGGTTGGATTTCGTCTTCGCGTGCTTGCCATTCGCGGGTCCAGTCGTTCTGCAGGGTGCGGAGTGGTTTGCCGGTGTAGGCGCGGCTCAGTGTGGTGTGCTTGCTGGAGGCGGCGATGAGTCGATCCTTGTAGGCGCGATGGCCGAAGCCTTCGTCGCTGGCGATGAAGCGGGTGCCCATCCATGCGCCGTGGGCGCCTAGGCATCTGGCTGCAGCGAGCCCGCGGCCGTCGACGATGCCGCCGGCTGCGAGGACTGGTACCGAGACGGTGTCGACCACAGATGGGAGGAGCACCATCGTGCTGACATGTCCGGTGTGGCCGCCACCTTCGGTTCCTTGGGCGACGATGATTTCGGCTCCTGCGATTTCGGCCTGCTGGGCGCGACCGACTGAGCCGACAAGGGCGATGACTGCGATGTCGCGCTCGCGACACGCGGTGACGAACCAATCCGGTACGTCGAAGGTGAGCACGACTGCAGCAGGACGTTCGTCGAGGACCACTTCGACTTGTTGAGCAACGGCGCGGGGTGTGGGGGGTGAGGAGTGGTTCCACGCCGCGGAGCTTGTCTCGGTCTTCGGGGGACAGCGATTGCCATAGTCGTCTGACGGGCTCCCATGACGCGGCGTTTTCGTCGACGAGTGATGGTGGCACCAGCAGGTTGACGGCGAAGGGCTTGGAGGTGCCTGCCCGGATGGTTCGGATCTCGTCTCGGAGTGCGTCGGCGAGGTAGCTGACACCCCCGAGGCAGCCCATGCCGCCGGCCTCGCTGACAGCGACGACGAGTGGTGCTTGCGCGACGCGGGCCATGCCTGCGGACATGATCGGGTGTTCGATGCCGAAGCGGTGAGTGAGAGCGGTTTTCATTGGAGCTCCGTTACGGGGAATGCTGCGAATCGGGCGTAGAGCTCGGGGCGCAGGTTGGAGAGACCGGGCGGTTCGGGGTTCGCTCTCGATCGGGCGATGACGTCGAAGTCGAGTGTCGCTGTGGCGGTACCTTGGGCTCGAGTGTCCGGGTGGGCTTCGATGACGCCGTCGTCGAAGCCGACTGTGCGGTCGATGGGGCCGCAGATCACTGCGTTGCCAGTTCCGTGGATCGCTCCGCCGGTCGGTAGTCCGCTTGTGCCGACGAGCGGTGCGGTGACGACGAACAGCTGGTTCTCCATGGCTCGTGCGTGGGACCCGTAGTTCACGCGGTGTGCTCCGCGGGTGTTCCATGTCAGCGATGGGCACAGGATCAGCTCGACGCCCTGCATCGTGAGGTACCGGCTGATCTCGGGGAACTCGATGTCGGCGCAGATCTGGATGGCGGCTTTCACGCCACCGATGTTCGTGATGAGTACGTCGTCGCCCGGCTGCAGTCCCATGGCTTGTTCTGCTGGGGTCAGATGCAGTTTGTCCTGTCGCTCGACCCGCCCGTCCGGGTGCGCGAGGTGGGCTGTGTTCCGATAGGTGCCGTCATCGGCGCGACGGAAGTGGCTTCCTCCGAGCACCGTGATGCCGTGCTGGACGGCGAGGGCGCTGAGCACTTCGGTCAATGGCTCGGTGAGTGCTGGGAACACTTCGCGATAGGCGGTGGAGAGGTCGTTCGCGGTCAGTTCGGCGGCTTGTGGGTGCGATGCGAGGAGGCCGGTTGTACACAGCTCTGGGAACACCACGAGTTCTGCGCCGTCGGCCACCGCTGATTCGACGATGTCGGTGAGGTGGCGGGCGAACGCTGCGAAGTCGGGTTCGGCGCGTAGTTCGAATTGGACGGTGGTGACTCGGAGCGTGGTCATGCCGGGTTGACGCCGTTCATTTGTGCATCGGGTGTGGAGAGCGCCTTTGCCACCTCGCGACGATTCACTTTCCCGGTGCTCGCATTTCGTGGAAGTTCTGACACGGTGACGAACCGGGTGGGCACCTTGTACCCGGCGAGCGATTGGGCGCAGTGCTGACGGAGCGATGTCGTGCCGAGAGCGACGCCTGGTTCGAGGACGACCGCAGCGACGACGCATTCGCCGTACTCGGGGTCTGGCAGCCCGACGACGGTGGCTTCACGGACGTCGGGATGTCGTGTCAGCACCGCTTCGACTTCGGCCGGCGACACGTTCGCCCCACCTCTGATGATCAGATCGGTGAGACGGCCAAGTACATGGACATACCCGTCGGGGTCGATGTCGACCAAGTCGCCCGTCCGATACCAACCGTCAGCGGTCAGCGTTGCGACGGTCAGTTCAGGGTTCCCCCAATAGCCGCTCGTGGTCGCCGGGCCGCGGGTCCACGCTTCGCCTGGCGTCCCGGGTTCGACGTCGTGGCCGTCGACGTCGACGATTCGCAGATGCGCACCCGGCACCACCCGGCCTGCGCAGCCTGGGCGTGGCTTGGGATCTGCGACGGGGTCGTACGTGACGACCGGGAAGCACTCTGATGCCGCGTAGACGTCGTGGACGGGGCAGCCGGTGAGCTCATACCAGCGCCCGAACGCGTCCTCGTTGCGTGGTTCGCCGCCCGAGATGCACAGCCGAAGCGTGGTGGGAATCGTCTCGTCGGCATCGGCTTCCAGTGTCTGGAGCATCTTCACGAACATGGTCGTCACGCCGGCGAAGAAGGTGACATTGTGGTCGGTGAAGTTGCACAGCATGTCGGTTGGGTTGCTGCGTGCAAGCAGCAGCACGCTGCCTCCGGCGGTGAGGGTGGCCATCGAGGTCGTGACGAGACCGAAGGCCCATGCGAGTGGTAGCGCTACGAGGGTGGTGTCGTGCGGCCCGAGGTGCCACACCTCGGCGTACGCGATGGCGGCTGCCAAGAGTCCGCCATGGCTGTGCATGACGGCCTTCGGGTTGGCGGTCGAGCCGGATGTGTAGCAGATGAGGGCGAGTGCGTCGGCCTCGACAGAGGCAAGGTCTCGATGGTCCGGTCGGGACGTGAGCCCGTGCACGTCTCCGTCGTCGGTCAGTTCACATGTCGTGACACCGAGTTCGTCGACGGCAGCGACGACGGAGCGGAGGATGCGCGTCCCTGCGATCACGAGGCTCGGTTGCGCAGCAGTGAGCGCGTAGCGCAACTCCGATTCGGTCGACGACGGGTAGATGGTCACCAGCGTGCCGGCCGCCCGCCAGACAGCGAACGCGGCGACGAGATGGTGAGCGGAATTGTCGGCGATCAACGCGACTCGTGCGCCGATCGGGGCGCCGTGTGCGGCCAGCCGATGGGCGAGGGCTTCGACCTTCGCGTCGAGCTCGCCGTACGTGAGCCCCCCGGTGGCATCGAACACGGCGAGGTCGTCGGCTCGAGCCACGGCGTTCTCCGCGAGGCAACGGTCGAAGGTCACCGCGGTCATGTCTGTGGAGTCCGCTGGAACATGACAACCCACTGCCCGCTCTGGCACTCCTCGTCGTGTTGGTTCAGGACCGCCACGTCGAACGTGACGATGCCTCGATCGCCCTTGCTGGTGGCCCGCGTGGAAGCGACCGTCTGGTGGACGTGGATGGTGTCACCAATTCGCACGGCGCCCTTGAGGTTCCACGTCATGCCGAGAAACGCGATCGCGGTGCCCTCCTTGAGGCCAAGGCGCGACTCGAGCCCGGTAGCGACCGCGAACACACCAGGCCCGTGGAAGATGCGGCCGTTGAATTGGGTGGTCTTGGCGAACTCTTCGTCGGTGTGCAGCGGGTTGTAGTCACCGGAGAAGCCAGCGAAGAGCACGACGTCGGCCTCGGTGATCGTGCGAGCTGGGCTGTCCCATTCCTGGCCGACTTCGAACTCGTCGAAGTACATACCGCGTGATTGCGTTGTCTTCATTGCCTTCTCCTTGGTGGGGGTTGCCGCCGGTCGTACTCGCTCCGGATCATGCGCTGTGAGCGTCGTCGGACCAGGTCGCGGCGATGTCGCTGAGGGGTGCGAACCAGACGTCGTCGTGGCCGATCGCGTAGTCGAGGAAGCGTTCGAGCATGAGGAAGGCGTGGGCGCGACCGATCGTCTGCGGGTGGACCGTGAGGGTGAACACGCCGTTGGGCACCCGTTCGTAGGCGAAGTCGAAGTGGTCCTTCCAGCGCTGGTACAGCGTTTCGGTGGAGCCCATGACACCGCCTCGGGGTTGCAGCTCGAGCGCTGGAAAGTCGTCGAGGAACCACGACACCGGGATCTCGAGGATCGGACTGGAATCGCCGAACGTGTTGCCGAGTTCTCGGTCGACGTTGACGACGGGCCGGGGATGGTAGGGCTGGAAGTCGCGACCCATCAGCGACGAGTCCCACACAAAACCGAACTCTTCGAGCAGACCCAGCGTTGCGTCGGAGAAGTCCCATGCCGGCGACCGGTAACCGGTCGGGCGCCGGCCGGTGAGGCGTTCGTGCTCGGCGATCTGCAAGGTCAGTAGCCTGCGCTCCTCGGCGGGATCAAGTTTGGGGACCTGCTCGTGGTAGCAGCCGTGGGCTGCGATCTCGTGTCCGGCATCGGCGATCGAAGAGCACTGCTGGGGGAAGGTTTGCAGCGTGTGGGCCGGGGTGCACCACGTCGTGCGGATGCTGTGACGGGCGAAGAGTTCGAGCAGTCGGGGGACGCCGACTTCGGCGCCGAACTCGCCTCGCGAGAGGTAGGTCGGAGTTGACACGCCGAAGGTGCCCATCCACAGGCAGTGTGCGTCGAAGTCGACACCGATGGACACAGCGAGTCGCTTTCCAGGTGGCAGGGCGAGCGGCATCAGGTCGCGTCCCATCCGCCGTCGACGGCGATGACTTGGCCGGTGATGTAGGCGGCTGCGTCACTCGCCAGGAAGTAGGCCGTTGCGGCGACCTCGTCGGCTCGTCCAGGCCGGCCGACGGGGATCAGGTAGTCCATCTTGTCGCTCGACGTGCCGACGCCGCGGTTGACGTTGACCAGATCGCCGAGGACTTCGGCAGAGTTCGCTCGGATGTTCGTGCTGATCACGCCTGGCGCGATCACGTTGGCGGTGATGCCGTAACGCCCGACGTCGATGGCCAGTCGGCGGGTCATGCCTTCGATGCCGGCTTTGGAGGCGGCGTACGACAGGCCATCGGCGCCCCCGTGCTGGCCGGCGACGGACCCGATGTTGATGATCCGGCCGGCACCGCGAGATACGAGTGCGGCCGCTGCGGCTTTGCAGCCGTTGAAGCACCCGGTGAGGTTGACGTCGATGATTCGCTGCCAGAGCTCCGGCGTCGTCTCGTCGATTCCCGCGTAGCCGTCGAACACGCCGGCGCAGTTGACGAAGACTGCGAGCCCGCTGCTGTCATCAGCGTCGGCTGCTCGGACGAATTGTTGCATCGCGTCGAAGTCGGTGACATCAAGGAGGTGCGCTGTCACTTCGGAGAGTTCGCCGAGTACGGCTTTCGTCTCAGCGAGACGATCTGCGGACACGTCGCCGATGTGGACGTGATCGCCGGCTTGCGCGAATGCAACCGCGATTGCCTGCCCGATCCCAGATCCCGCGCCGGTGACGGCAATCGTTCTCGCACTCATGAGTTCTCCTCTGCGTTCTTGGCGGCGCGCTGGTCCGTCGTGAAATCGCGGCGGATGACCTCGCTGTAATCGACCTGATCGTCGGGCACCGTTCGGATCGGCCGCCCGTTCTGCAACTCTTCGGAGATGTGCGCGATCACGCCCGGCAGCGTCGACAGCACGGCGAGGCCCGTCATCTCGTCGGGGGTGAACCCGAGCTCGAGCAGGACGACCGCCATCATGCCGACGTCGTTGATCGGGATGTCAGGTTTGCCGGCCGCCTCGACGTAGGCGTGGTGGATGAGTTCGTAGAGAACGGCCTTGTCACTCCACAACCCCTCGGCGACGGCGATGTCCTTCAATCGCTGCGCTCGCGGATCGATCCGCTTGAACAGTGGATGTCCAAGTCC
>JANOTN010000155.1:0-16333 GCA_031416375.1 Ilumatobacteraceae bacterium | reverse complement strand
TGGTGGCGACAGTGGGCGGATCAGGGAGTTTCTCGATGCTGGCGAACCGAAACGCCAATGGGCAAGCAAGAAACGACTCGACTCGAGAAGGCGACAAACTGGTCGGCACGGCATACATACAGATCATCGTACGCGAGGGGTATGACAGCAGGGTATGACAGCAGCGTATGACAGCCGTAGGGGCATCGGTGACGTGACGATTCTTGACCTCAGCGAAGCGCAATCAGGTTGGCGATTTCGGTGGGGTGGGAGAAGGGGCCGATATGGGTGAGATGAGGTAGCGAGACGTATTCGCCGTAGGGGAGTTGATCGGTGATCCGTTCTGCGACCTCGGCCGGTTGTTGATCGACAATCTGGCCGGCGATCACGGTGGTGGGAGTGATGATCGAAGCAAGCAGTTCCCACACGCCGTTCTGGCGTGCGCTGATGAAGATCTGGGCTTCAAGTTCCGGGGTGCACACCAGATTGACTCGACGACCGTCACCATCATCGAACTCCACAAAGCCGTGCTGCACGTACTCGCGTAACGCCTCGGGAACGAACAGCGAAAGCGGCGGCTTGGAGCGGTAGTTCTCGTAGGCGTCGCCGAACGAATCGAATCTGCGACGACGGCGGAGCGCGCCCTGGATCAGCGGAAGTTGTGCGATCTCGAGCGTGTCGCCCTCGTTGATCGGGCGGGATATTGGTTCGAAAAGCACCAACCGCTCGAACCGACCTGGCAGGCGATGGGCGGCCATCAGTAGCGCTGCTCCACCCATCGAATGGCCGAATCCGACGATCCCGCCCTCAGGTGCGATCGAATCACACGCAGCCTCCACATCATCACCGAACGCCCTCCAGTCCGGATCCCAATCGGACGGAACTGATGACGCGCCGTGGCCGCGAACGTCAAGTCCCCAGCATCTGAATCGATCCGACAGTTCGCCAACGATCGGTACATAGCAGCGAGCGTGGAATCCGGTGGCGTGAACGATCAGCAGCGGTGGGCCGTCACCACCGAGGTCGTGAAGGGCTAGTTCGACTCCGTCGGTCGACCGGATCAACCTCACGATTTGTTGTTGGCGACTTTGCGTTTGCGAGCCCGCCGCCACTGCCATGTGAACAATCGGTCGAGCAGAATTCCGGCAATCACTGAGATTCCGATCACGACCCAAACGGGTTTCGTCGAATCCATCCAGAGGAACTCGACCGGTGCGTCGTCGCTGTTCTGAAAGAAACCGACGGCGATCGCCACGACGACCAGCAGCAATCCGATCAGCTTGAACGGAATCCCTCCGACGCCGCGTTCGCCCTGTCCGTTGGATTCAGATACCTCGTCGCTCATCTGCGTAGTTTGTCAGACGCGACGGGTCGATGAGGTTGCTCACGCCAGGTGCTTGAGATACAAGCCGATTTCGTCGTTCATCTGGGTCGGGATCACGTAGTCGTCGCGGTTCGAAATCGCGTCAAGGTTGGCGGCGACATCCTCTGGCGTCATCGCCGGATTGACGTAGCCCTGGCCTTCGGCAATGAACACTTCGGCGACCCTGCCACCAGCGACCGAGAACACACGGCCGGTTGGCTCGCAGCTCTCGTGGGCAAGATATGCCACGAGCGGCGACACCAGTTCGGGGGCGAACTTGTCACCGATGGGACCAAGGATTCCCTCAGTCATACGAGTCATGGCCACGGGCGCGATCGCGTTGGCCTTGATGTTGAACTTGGCGCCCTCAACGGCAAGCACGCGTGTAAACCCGATGAGGCCCATTTTGGCAGCACCGTAATTCGCTTGCCCGAAGTTCCCGAAGATCCCTGCACCCGAAGCGGTCGAGATCACGCGACCATAACCCTGTTCACGCATGTGCTTCCAGGCTGGTTGGGTGACGTTGTACGCGCCGCGCAGATGCACGTCGATGACAGCATCGAAGAGGTCGGGCGTCATGTTGTGGAACGCTTTGTCTCGCAATATCCCGGCGTTGTTGATCACGATGTCGACGCGACCAAATGCGTCGATCGCCGACTGAACGATCGCCGCCCCGCCGTCGAAGGTGGCGACGGAGTTCGTATCTGTGACAGCCTCGCCACCTGCCGCCTTGATCTCATCGACCACTCGCTCCGCAGCGCCCTTGTCACTGCCGGTTCCGTCAACCGCTGCTCCAAGGTCGTTGACCACGATGAGCGCGCCGCGAGACCCCATCAACAATGCGTGTTGACGACCGAGCCCGCCACCTGCCCCCGTAATAATCGCAACCTTGCCGTCAAATCCCAGAGCGTCTGTCATGGCCGGAAAACTACCGGCCAGTAACCATGAGGCTGCGAACCGTCCCGAATCAGTCTTCGAACCGTCCCGAATCAGTCTTCGAATCAGTCTTGGGGTGTACCGCCACGGTCGACCACAAGCGATTTTAACGAGTTGTAGTTGAGTTTGCCGTTCACCGCTCGCCCGACCGTTTCAATCTCGTAGACCTTCTTCGGCGCTTTGAAGCGGGCGAGCTTGCTCTTTACGTGGTCGATCAATGCTTGTTCGTCGAACGTTGCTCCCGGTAGCAGTTCAACCAACGCCGTGATCGCCTCACCGAATCGCTCGTCAGGAAGGCCGATCACCGCCGCGTCGGCGACCGACGGGTGAAGCTTGAGACATTCCTCAACCTCTTCGGGGTACACCTTCTCACCCCCGGTGTTGATGGATTGGCTCCCCCGGCCGAGCAACTTGACGGTGCCGTCACCCAGCACCTCGGCCCAATCACCTGGAATCGAGTAGCGAACGCCGTCGATCACTTCGAAGGTTGCCGCCGACTTCTCAGGGTCCTTGTAGTAGCCGATCGGCGTGAACCCTCGCAGGGCGACTCGACCGAGTTCACCCGAACCTGGAACGACATCGCGACCGTCGGTCGTGAGCACACGGCCGTTTGGGCCGAGCTCGAACCTGGCGGTCTCGTCGCCCGTCCCGCCCGTCGAGATGTTGGTCGCCATTCCGATCGCCTCACTCGATCCGAGCGCGTCGACCATGATCAGCCGCGGGTTGTGCCGCGACAGACCCTGCTTCGTCTCTTTCGACCACATCACGCCGGATGACACGATCACCCGCAGCGATGAAATGTCCCAGCGCTCAGGTGCGGCATCGAGCGCTGCAAGGATCGGTTTCGCAAACGCGTCACCGACGATCGAAATCGAGTTGATTTGTTGGTTCTCGATCGTGGTGAGCAGTTCAACTGGATCGAACGTGTGGCCTGGCATGGTCGTGATCGACCCGCCGACCATCAGCGTGCTGACGGCGTTGAAGAATCCGGTGCCGTGCATCAACGGCGCACCGGGCATACCGCGTGGTCCTGGACGCGTCACCCGCTCGCCGATCGCCGCCAGATCTTGCTCCGGTGGCATTCGTTTACGATTGTTGGCGTCGAGCGCCCCGAACACGTCGTCCTGTCGCCACATCACGCCTTTCGGCATCCCGGTCGTGCCGCCGGTGTACAGCAGGATCAGGTGATCGCCCGACCGACCCCACGGCCCGACAGCGCGGCCTGGTGCGCTGGTCGCCGCAACCTCGTACGGCGCTGCCCACTCGGGACACGCGCCCGAACCGTCGTTGACCCAAAGCCATAGCCTGACCGCTGGTACACGATCGCGAATCGCTTCGATCTGATCGCCGAACGAACCGTGGAACATGACCGCAGCGACATCCGCGTTGTCCCACAGATACACCAGTTCGTCGGCCGCGTATCGGTAGTTGGTGTTGACGGTCGCCATCCCTACCTTCCAGCAGGCGTACTGGCTTTCCAGATATTCGGGCGAGTTGTAGAGGTACTGCGCAACCTTGTCCTGCTCGACCAATCCGGCATCCAGCAATGCCCGAGCGACGCCGTCGGCCCGCTGATCGAACTGCACCCATGTAAAACGTCGATCGCCCTGCTGTTGCGCCAACGCATCGGGAATCTGATCAGCGATCCGCTCAAAGACGTCAGCAAAATTCCACCCGGTTGCAGTCACGAGGTCAGAAGGTAATCGGTTACGAGCCTGGAGGTCCTTCTCGCAGGCGATCAAACGTTGCCAACGCCGGCCGCGCCTGGCCGACTGCGTCCCATTGGGTTTCGAGCCACCATGTCGCTCCGGCATCAGCCCACGCGGCGGGGGAGTGCTCGGAACCGACGCCTTCGATGATCACGTCGTAGTTGCGGTCAGGGATCTGGCCACGAATCGATCTCAGTTCATCGAGCGTGGCCTGCCGCGCTGTCCCGTTGTCGACAACCTGCGGGATCAGCCCGTCCCAACGCAGCGCCCTTGCCATCGATCGCTCGTACCCGAGCGCGCCAACACACCAGATCGGAACTCGTGGAGTCTGAATCGTGTGACCGATCGTCGGAAAGTCGGTCGGGCGTACCTGGTAGTGCTTTCCGTTGAATGTGAACGGCTGCCCGTGCCAAAGCCCGCACGCAATGTCGAGGCACTCGTCCATCAATTCGGCGCGTTGCTTGCGGTCACAGATCTCGCCGAAGGCGGTCATGCCGGTGTCAGGCGCTCCCATCCCAACCGACAACGTGACACGCCCGTCACTCAGCCGATCGACAGTGGCGACCTGGCTGGCGAGTTCCCACGGCTTTCGTCGGGAGGGCGGCGTCAACATCGTGCCGACTCGGATCTTCGAAGTTCTCACAGCAGCCAGGGCGAGGCTGATCCATGTGTCCACGCCCCACACCGGTTCCCAAAGGAAGATCCCGTCCCAGCCGGACTCCTCGGCGACAGCCGCCAGCTCGCCGACCTCGTCAGCATCAGCCCAAGGAACCACAAACCCGAACTTCATGACCGAACGCTAGACCAGATCGCAGCCCTCGTCGTTCAAGTCGCGCTCAACCGCTCTATACCGTGCCCATCGCGACCGGAACGGTGGTGTTATACGCTCGGTCGTGATGGGTGACGCAGCGTTGGCTCGGTTTGAGCATGTTTCTTGTTCGTACCTTGCTGCTCCGGTCATCGAGGCTGTCGACTTGGCGATTGCCGACCGGGACTTCGTGGGGATCGTCGGCCCGTCTGGGTGCGGGAAGACGACCGTGCTTCGAGCGCTGCTGGGAATCATCCAGCCCGTCCACGGTGCAATTCGTAAACGACCCGGGCTTCGGCTTGGGTATGTGCCGCAACTCGAGGCAGTTGACTGGTCGTTTCCCGTCACCGTTGGCGACGTTGTGACCATGAGCGTTGATCGACCGCGATTTCGTCGGCTCGACGTCAACCGCCAGCGACGGATTGATCGTGTACTCGAACGGTTGGGCATCGCAGAACTGAAGGACCGTCACATCAAAGCACTCTCCGGCGGGCAACAGCAGCGCGTATTCCTCGCCAGGGCACTGGTGCACGAGCCCGACTTACTCGTGCTTGACGAACCGGCCGGCAGCGTCGACGTTGCGACTCGGCACGAGATGTTGCACTTGCTTGCCGACCTCAATCACGACGGTGTGTCAATCGTGCTCACGACCCACGACGTCAACGGACTCGCCGCCCATCTCCCTCGGGTGATCTGCTTCAACCGGACGGTGATCGCCGACGGGCCGCCAGGCGAAGTGTTTCACCCCTACATCCTTGAACGCACGTACGGCGCTCCGATGCAGGTGCTTCAGCACGGTGGGATGCCTGTCGTGCTCGACCGAAACATGGATCGGTCGGCTTGATCGTGATCGTGCTGGCGTTCGACCCGTTCGAGCCGTTCCAGTACGGGTTCTTCCAGCGCGGTCTCATCGTTGCCACCTTGGCGGGGGCGTTGTGTGGATTGGTCGGTGTCTACGTGGTGTTGCGCTCAATGAGCTACATCGGGCATGGCCTCTCGCACGCGGTTTTTGGGGGAGCGGCGGTTTCAGCCGTGATGGGCGTCTCGTACTACGTTGGCGCCGGGCTCTGGGGCGTGCTGGCGGCACTGACAATTGGACGAGTGACACGTCGCCGTGTGATTGGTGCCGACGCGGCGATCGGGGTCGTGACGACGGCGTCGTTGGCAATCGGTCTTGCGATTCAATCTCGCTCTGGCGCTGGGTCGCGGTCTCTCGACACCGTTTTGTTTGGCAACGTGCTCGGGGTACTCAACCGGGACGTCGTCGCCGTGCTCGTCGTTGGGACGATCATCGTTGGCATCGTCGTCGGGATGCAGCGCGAGCTGTCGTTTGTCACGTTCGACCCAGAGGTTGCCGGCGTGTCTGGCATCAACGTCGGTCGCACCGACGCGATCTTGATGATCGTCCTGTCCGCGACCGTTCTGGTATCGGTTCGTGTGATCGGCGCACTGCTGATCTCGGCAATGCTGGTGCTGCCGGCGGGTACCGCCCGAATGCTGACCAATTCGATAGGTCGAATGCTCTGGATCTCGCCTCTGCTTGGTGCTGCGTTTGGCCTGACAGGGATGTATGCCAGCTGGTACGCAGATGTACCCTCTGGTGCCGTCATCACTCTGGTCGGTACAGCAGGCTTCGCCGCCGCTTACCTCGGGTCTGACATCAGCCGGCGTCGGGCGATCGCCAATCTCGATCGCCACCCCGCATTTTCCTGACGGTGGATTCTTGGGGGTTGCGTATCCGGTAAACGATCTGATATACGCGGTTCGCACAGGATAGCCCGATAGCGTCTTATGGCCATGTCTGAGAACCCCATCGCCACCCGTGACGATCTTCGGAGCCGCACTGACTTGCGGAACCTTGCAATTGTTGCCCACGTTGACCACGGTAAGACGACGCTCGTCGACTCGCTGTTGAAGCAAGCCGGAGCGTTCCGCGCCAACCAAACGTTCAACGAACGAGTGATGGACTCGAACGATCTTGAGCGCGAGAAGGGGATCACGATCCTCGCCAAGAACACCTCGGTCCTGTGGGATGGCGTCACGCTCAACATCGTCGACACGCCTGGCCACGCCGACTTCGGTGGCGAAGTCGAGCGGGCACTCACGATGGTCGACGGGATCGTGTTGTTGGTCGATGCGGCCGAAGGTCCGCTCCCGCAGACCCGCTTCGTGCTCCGCAAGGCGTTGGCATACGACATGCCGGTGATCCTTGTGATCAACAAGATCGACCGTCCCGACGCTCGCATCAGCGAAGTCGTCGACGAGGTCTACGAGTTGTTCATGGACCTCGAAGCCAAGGACCACCAACTCGATTTCCCGATCGTGTACTGCTCTGGCCGTGATGGCTTCGCCTCGACCGACGTGAATCAGCTTGGGCCGGATCTGAGCGCATTGTGCAACGTGATTCTTGAGACGATTCCCGCCCCGACGTACACCGAAGGCGCACCGCTGCAGGCGTGGGTGACCAACCTCGACGCCAACCAGTACCTCGGCCGTCTGGCGCTGTGCCGTGTGATGGAAGGCACGATTCGTAAGGGTCAGCAGGTCGCTTGGTGCCGGATCGATGGAACGATTCAGAAGACGAAGGTCGTCGAGTTGTTCCTCACACAACAGCTTACGCGAGTGCCCGTCGACTCGGCGGGGCCTGGCGACCTCGTCGCCGTGGCCGGGATCGCTGAGATCACGATCGGTGAAACACTCGCCGACCCGGACGATCCGCACCCCTTGCCGACCATCACGGTCGACGAGCCGGCGCTGGCAATGACGATCGGGATTAACACCTCGCCGCTGGCAGGGCGTGAGGGCACCAAGCTGACCGCTCGAATCCTCAAGGCTCGGCTCGATGCCGAACTTGTCGGCAACGTCAGCATTCGGGTCAACCCGACCGAGCGTCCTGATGCTTGGGAAGTCCAGGCGCGTGGCGAACTGCAGCTTGCCGTGCTGGTCGAGACGATGCGACGCGAGGGTTTCGAACTCACCGTTGGCAAGCCCGAAGTCGTTGTCAAGCTGGTCGAAGGGAAGAAGCACGAGCCGGTCGAACGGGTCACGATCGACGTTCCAGAGGAACATCTCGGCGTTGTCACCCAGCTGCTCGCGGCCCGCAAGGGCCGGATGGAAAACATGATCAACCACGGCCTCGGTTGGGTTCGCTTGGAGTACCTGGTGCCCGCACGCGGTCTGATCGGTTTTCGTACCGAGTTCCTTACCGAAACCCGCGGTACGGGCGTGATCAGCCACATTTTCGAGGGCTACGAGCCGTGGGCCGGAGACATTCGAGCCCGCGAGCGTGGTTCGCTCGTGGCCGACCGCACCGGTCCGACCACGACCTACGCGATGACCAACCTGCAGGACCGTTCCACGATGATGGTCGGCCCAGGTGTCGAGGTGTATTGCGGCATGATCGTCGGCGAGAACGCCCGCGCCGGTGACATGGACGTCAATATCTGTCGTGAGAAGAAACTCACCAACATGCGCGCTTCGTCGTCGGACGACACGATTCGTTTGACACCGCATCGTGAACTGTCGCTTGAGCATGCGCTGGAGTTCATCGCCACTGACGAGTGCGTCGAAGTGACACCGAAGAACATTCGTCTTCGTAAGGTTCACCTCGAACTGCAAGACCGAATTCGCAGCGCCAAGCGGACCTCTGGTGCCATCGACAGCTGATCAGCGCCTCAGGTCACTACGGCCCGACGGTTACCGCCGAACCTGTTTCGGAAAGGTCGACGCAGCTGTTGGCGTGTTGGTTGACCTTGCCCACGTCCCACGCAGCAATCCCGACTCGGCACCGTTGCCAACGATTGCCCGACACTGAGGTGTCGGACGCACCGCGCTGAATGAGGCAACCGCTGTCCCCATCGGTCACTGAGTTGCCGGTGATCTCGGCCTGCGTGCCGCCGTCGACATCGACTGCGCGTGTGACGCCGCTAATCGTGTTGCCGGTCACGAGTGAGCCTTCGGTGTCGATTAACTGGACCCCCCACCAGCGGGTGTGAATCGTGTTCCCGCGCACGGTCGAACTGATCGTGCCAGTGAATCGAACTGCGGCAATCAAGCGCTCGAACTCGCAGCTGTCGATCAGGTGTCCGGTGCCGCCGGAGATGTCAACAGCGCAGTCCCAGTTGATCCCCTTGAACGTCGTGTGCGAGATCGTGACACCGTCGACACCGGATGCAACGACACCAATCGCGCTGCACGACCGGAGGCGGGCATTGTCCGCAGTGATCTCGACATGCCCATCGATCGAGCAGCCGAGAATCGTGGTATTTGGTCCGACCAAACGCACGACTGGTTTGGGGAGCCACGAAATCCGTTGACCCCCGCCGCGCACCGAGCAATGTTCGAGTCGGGCACTTGCGTCGAGGGCAACGGCCCAACTCTCCACTCCATCGATCACAGTTCGTCCGGATCCAAGTCCACGCACGGTAACGCCAGCCGGTACACGGACAGGCCCGAAGTACACGCCGTCGCCGAGTTGCACGATGCTGCCCGGCCGGGCGTCGGACATGAGTGATGCCAGCTCGATCGGTTTCGGTGGCACGCGCGGAAACAATTCAATCGGCCGAGCCGGTGGTGCATCGATGGCGACGCGATAGATGGCGGGCATGTTCGCCGTTTCGTGTCGCCCGAGCGTGACCCGCAGTCTGTTGTCGGTCTGTTCGTAGGCAACCGGCGACCCATCGACGGTGGTGACGGCCGTGACTCGACCCGCAAGCTTTCCAAGAGCGTCGAATTGGCCCTTACCGCTGACATCAACGACGTGTAGGCCTCCATCGACCACCAGGTAACGACAACCCGCATCGCCCCACGTGACCCACTGTTGACCATGATCGATGATCCGCTGGTAGGCACGCACCCAGATTCCAATATCGAGTAGCCGCTGGGTGTGAAGTGCAGGGATCACGCCGAACGCATCAGGTCCGACGGACAGGAGTAGATGGCCACCCTTGGCGATCACTTCGGTGAGTAGCGCCACGACTTGCTGAGGGGTCGACAGGTGTTCGGTGGTTTCGTTGCGGTTGTACCCGAAACCCGAACCGAGCCCACATCGGTACTCCCACGGGTAGGTGAGTATCCCGTCGGGCATTCGGTATTCCATCGTGCATACGCCGGAACGATCAGACCACCAGCGGTCATTGATGACGATGTCAGGGTTGATGGATCTTGCGGCCGCCAACAGTTCGTCACTTCGCCAGCGACTTTCACCGCCTGCCCAGTGGCCGTCGCCCCACAACATTCGGCTGCCGTACCGTTCGACCAGATCAAGGATGTGTGGGTGTACGAGTTCGTCGACGTAGGTCCGTGTCGGGTATCGGGCGTCGCCCCAGTCGAGCAGCGAATACGACGTTCCGAACACGATGTCGGCACGCTCGCAGGCAGCTGCAAACTCGCCGAGTACGTTGCGAGCGGGGCCGTCGTGGAGCACGGTTCGGTCGGTGTTCGGAGCGTCCCACCAGCACAGCCCGTCGTGGTGTTTGGCGATCATCACGGCGTACCCGGCACCAGCGTCGCGGGCCAGCCCCGCCCAAGCGTCTGCGTCGTATTCGCCAAAGGTCAGGAACGGAAAGAAGTCGTCATAGCGCTCGATGTGGGCCCACCTGTCGGCGTGGTGCTGCAACACTTCAACCATCGGCGAGGGGTGCAACAAGACGTCGGATACGTCGCTTTCGATGTGGGCTTGGTACCACTCGCTGTACTGACCGATCGGTGCCCACGCCGGCACGGCAGAAAGATCGGTATGAAACAGGATTCCGAAGCGTCGCTGCTTCCACCAGTCAGGAATCTCCATGCGGTGCCCATCTTCGCGCGGTGAGGGGGGAGTGGGCCGAGTCGTGGCACACTCACGGGGTGGAGGAGCGCCTGCTGGATCACAAGATCGCCGCGCTGGGCGAGCACCTACGTCAACTCGGGTCGGTAGTCGTCGCATTCAGCGGTGGGGCCGACTCGGCGTTCCTTGCCGCCGTAGCTCATCGTGAACTGGGTTCCGATCGTGCTCGGGCCGTGACCGCGGTGTCGCCGTCCCTGGCTGGTGATGAATACGCCGATTGCGAAGCGCTGGCAACGGAGTGGGGTCTCACCTGGTCCGCGGTCGAGACGTTCGAAATGGAACGCGCCGCCTACCGGCTGAACGACGGTGATCGCTGTTACCACTGCAAGGCTGAACTGATGGCAGTCGTCGAACCGATCGCTCGATCGACTCAGGCGACGGTCGTGCTCGGGGTCAATCTCGACGACCTCGGCGAGCATCGCCCTGGCCAACGGGCCGCAGCCGAATCGGGTGCCGTGTTTCCGCTTGTCGATGCCGGCTTCACGAAGGCCGATGTGCGCGAGGCCTCAAGGCGCCTCGGATTGCGGACCTGGGATAAGCCGGCGGCGGCGTGCCTCGCCAGCCGGGTGCCGTACGGAACGCACGTGTCGGTCGGGATCTTGTCGCGAGTTGACCGGGCGGAGGAGGCGCTGCATCGGTTGGGATTTGGCCAGGTGAGGGTGCGTCACTACGACGACACCGCCAGGATCGAGGTCGAGTTGGCAGCGCTCGCCGATGTGATCGCTCAACGTGACGCGATAGTGAAGGCTGTGCGATCCGCCGGGTATCGCTACGTCACGCTCGACCTCGAGGGCTTCCGTTCCGGCAACTTGAACGCTGCACTGCACTGACCTGACCTGACCGGTTCGGTGGCGGTACGTTGTTCAGGTGCTGATCGTCGGTATCCATCACGTCTCGCTCAATGTCACGGACACCGAGCGCTCGCTGGGCTTGTACCGCGACACGCTCGGGTTGGCGGTGTTGCCGCGCCCGGATTTCTCGTTCAAGGGGGCGTGGCTTGATGCCGGCAACGGCCATCAAGTTCACCTGATTGAAGCCGAGCATGTGGCCCCCAACCTCGGTCAACACGTGTCGTTTGGCGTCACCGATCTCGAGGCCGTTCTCGTTTCGTTGCGTGACGCCGGGGTCGAGGTGTCGGCTTCCAAGAGCGTCGGCGGAACCGAAATCCGCCAGGCGTTCATGCTCGACCCCGACGGAAACCTGCTCGAAATCACGCAACCTGAGTGATCCCCGACCGGCTCACCTGGCGTGACGAATGCGACGAATCACTAAAAGCCAGGTCAATCCCGTGCTCAACGTAATCAGGCAAAGCGAGAGTTGACCGGCATCGGTGAGCAGCGCCGAATCAACCGTGCGGGCGATTCGGGTGGCCAGGGTGTCGAACCCGATCGGGCGCAGCATCAGCGTCGCCGGGAGTTCCTTGAGGACCGACAGCAGCACCAGCCCGGCGGCGGCGGCCAGCCCAGGGCCGATCAGCCTGAGTTCGATCCGCGTCAGTCGGCGCCATCGGGATGCGCCCAACAGGCGGGCGGCCTCGCCGAGCCGGGATGGTACAGATTCGATCGCCGCCCGGGCCGGGCCATACGCCTGACCACCGAAGTGGAACACGTATGCCGCCACCAACACGGTGAAGCCCTGGTAGATCGGCGTACCGACGAACATCCGAACCAACGCCAAGGCAGACACGATCCCCGGTACGGCAAAACCGGAAATGACGATCGCTCCGGCGAACGAGGCCGCCTTCGCGCTGCTGCGGGCGGCGACGTGGGCGAGTGGGAGCACGACGACGACCGTCACGATCGCCGCGATCGCGGCGATCCAAGTCGAACTCCACGTCGATTCCGGCAGATTCACCACCGCACTTCGGCGGGCACCGGCCATCCGGCCGCGCACGACCCACCAGGCAACCACTGACAAGGGTGCTATCAGACCGATCACGATCACGCTCCAACCAGCCGAACCGACCACCCACCGCCAACGACCGAGCCGCGTGACGGCTTGGGGTCGAGCAGTGGTTGCCGTTGTCGGAGCGGTACCTCGACGGCCCCTCCGTTCACTAAACGTGAGCGCTAACGCCAGCGCCGCAAGCACGAGCGACATGGCCACCGAGCGTTCAGGATCGAGCTTGTTGGCGAAAATAGTTCGAGTCAGCGTGTCGTAGCTGACGAATTGCACCGCTCCAAAATCACTCACCGTGTACAGCGCCGCCAACAGCGCGCCGGACGAGATCGTCGGCCAAATCTGGGGGAGTATCACGTGGCGGAACGTTGTCCATCCGTTGTGGCCTAACAGTCTGGCGCTCTCCTCAAGCGATCGCGGGAGCGACCCGAGCCGTGCCAGCACGGGGAGGTACACATATGGATAGGAGAGCAATGTCAGCACGATTACTGCACCGTCGAACCCACGCAGGTCGAGCCCAGGTGACCAACCGAGCAAATCTTCGATCAATCCACCTTGTGAGAAGGCGCTCACCAGTGTCTGGGAGGCGACGAACGACGGGATCACGAGCGGTACCACGGCTGCGGTGCGGAGCAATCGGCGACCCGGCACGTCAGTTCGGGAGCAGATCCACGCCATTGCCACCCCAACGATGGTCGACAGGACGGTTACAACCGCTGCCAGCAAGATTGTGCGTCGCAGTGGACCCAGGAGGCGGGCGTCGCTGATGTGACTCCATGTCGCCGACCGGTCGCTCAACCCACGAACCAGCAAGTACGCGAACGGAACAGCGAACAAGCCAGCCGTGACGGTGACAATGACCCACCGCCCGGCTGACGTTCGACGACCAGGTCGTCGCATCAGATCGTGAGGCCGGCTTCCTCGATCAATTGCTGCGTCGTCGAGAAGCTTTCGCCCAACCGTTCGAAGTCGGCCGTCGCCCCGCCGCTCGGCAGATCGGCGGGCGGAGCAATCCCGCCGGCCAGCGGCAGCTCATAGGTGGCGTCCGCCAGATACTGCTGGGCACCGGCGCTCAGCAGGAACTCGACGAATTGCTGAGCGAGTTCCTGGTCGTCTGCGGTGTCGAGCACGGCGACGCCCGAGACCATCACGAGGCTGCCGACATCTGATCCGGGAAAGAAATGGTTGGCAACGCTGAGATCGGGGTTTTGGGCACCGAGCTCGTACACGTAGTAGTGGTTGACGAGCCCGAAATCGATCTCACCGCGATCGATCGCCTCGACGATAGCCGAGTTCCCGGAGTATGTGCGGGCACCATTCGCTGCGAGACCGTCGAGGAACTGGCGCGTGACGTCATCGCCCAATTCGGCACGCATAAAGCTGATGAAGTCTTGGAATGACGCATTCGTCGGGGCGACGCCAACGCGCCCTGCATACTCCGGTTTGACCAGGTCCAATACGGAGGCAGGGAGTTCGGCTGGATCGACCACTTCGGGGTTGTATGCGAGCACTCGGAGCCGCCCTGAGACGCCGATCCATTTGCCGTCGGCGTCGCGAAATTCGGGTGCGACCTGATCGAGCAGTTCGCTCGGTAGTGCGGCAAATCGGTCCTGATTGTCGAGGAAGCCGAGCGGACCAGGTGCCTGGGAAAAGAATATGTCGGCGGGGGACTTGTCGCCTTCCTCGGCAAGTTTGAGAGCGGTTTCCGTGGAGCCGTCGTAGGCAACCTCGATTTCGATGCCGGTCTGCTCAGTGAATTGTTCCAGCAAGGGGCCAATCAGTTCTTCGTCGCGCCCCGAGTAGATCGTGAGCGAGTTGATGTCATCACCTCCGCAAGCAGTCGCCAGAATCGGGGTGAAGACGAGGGTGAGGATGCTGAGGGAGGTACGCATGGCTCAGACGCTACCCGCTGTTACCAGATATGTAAGGCATGCCTAACAATATCTGTCTGATTCTGGAAAACCGATCGTGGCGATCTGGACGCAGCGGAGCCGCACCCAATCACCCTCACTCAGCCCGGTGTGAGGCGACCGCACGTACAGTTCGGTTCCATCCGCCAGCCGACACGAGATCAGGCTGTCGTGGCCGAAATATTCGACGAACGTAATCTCTGCCTCTTGGCCGGACTCGACGATCAAATGCTCGGGCCGCACCAGCACTGAAACCGGGCCGTGAGCGCTCGACCTGAGTGGCACCGTTCCGAAGGCCGTCGTGGCGGTAGTGCCCGCCGCCTGACCGGGAATCAGGTTGGCCTGGCCGACGAACGCAGCCACCCATGCATCGGCGGGGTGCTCGTACAACTCCCGAGGCGGCGCCGCCTGAACGATCCGCCCCTCGCGCATCACGGCGACCTGATCGCCGAGCACGAACGCCTCCTCCTGATCATGGGTGACAAAAATGGTCGTGACTCCAGCACCACGGAGCAATGCGTGCACTTCTCTTCGAATCCTGGCTCGCATGGCGACATCCAGATTCGAAAACGGTTCGTCCATCAGCAAGACGGTGGGTTCTGGTGCCAAGGCGCGAGCCAAAGCGACGCGCTGCTGTTGACCGCCTGAGAGCGTTCCGGGCTGGCGCCGCCCGAGGTCGGCAAGCCCCACCAACTCCAGTACCTCAGCCACGCGCGCCGGATTCGGGTGCTTTCCGAGACCAAAGCCAACGTTGTCGGCGACGGAGAGGTGAGGGAAGAGCGCCCAGTCTTGGAACACCATGCCAATTCGACGCTTCTCGGGTGGCAGGTTGGTTGCTCGGTCGACGAACACACGCTCGCCGAGATGAATCGTGCCCGAGTCGGCGAGTTCGAGACCGGCGATCAGTCGCAGGAGCGTGGTTTTCCCGGATCCGCTCGGACCGAGCAGCGCGCAAATCGATCCTGCGGGAACGGTGAGCGAGACATCATCGACGACGATCGGGCCGTCGAACCGTTTGGTGAGTCGGCCGAGGACGAGATCCCCGCGATGTTCGACACCGTTGACAGTCATGCAGAGGGTCACTGTACAAGTGCCGGAGGAGTCGGCGTTGATCCAAATGACTTCGACGCGGGACAGGTCACCTATCGTCGACCTCTATGAAGTTGTCGATGACGATCAATTACTCGGGGAACTTCCACGAGGACGTGAAGAAGGTCCAGGATCTCGAGCGCGCCGGACTCGACCTCGTATGGGTCCCCGAGGCTTACAGCTTCGACGCCGTCAGCCAAATGGGCTACCTGGCAGCCAAAACGAGCACGATTCAGATCGGCTCAGGAATCCTCAACGTGTTCTCGCGCACCGCAACTTGCATAGCTCAGACTGCGGCGGGGCTCGATTTCGTCAGCGATGGCCGATTTGTGCTCGGGCTCGGTGCCTCAGGCCCGCAGGTGATCGAGGGTTTCCACGGTGTGCCGTACGACAAGCCGATGCCACGAATCCGTGACTACATCAATGTGTGTCGGATGGTGTGGCGGCGCGAGCCAGTGGTGTATGAAGGCCCGACGGTACAGATTCCGCTTCCTGCCGGCCAGGGAACCGGGTTGGCCAAGCCGCTCAAGCTGATCAATCATCCGGTCAGGTCGCAGATCCCGATTTTCTGGGCTTCCCTGATGGGCCGCTCGGTGACGGCGACAGCAGAGCACGCTGACGGCTGGTTACCGATCTTCTTCGATCCAGAGAAGTTTCACACGGTGTGGGGCGACGAGTTGAAAGCCGGTGTTGCCAAACGAGACGCATCGCTCGGCCCGCTCCAGATTTCGGCTGGCGGGATGGTGGCGATCGGTGACGAGTACGCCGGTGAGGGTGGAACGAGGATGCTCGATACAGCGCGCCCGCAGATGG
>JANOTN010000154.1:0-6317 GCA_031416375.1 Ilumatobacteraceae bacterium | reverse complement strand
CGGCATGATCTACTCGATGAGTGAGGCGCGGAAGCCGAACTCCCACTCCGACATGATCGGCACCTCGCACTGGAACACAAACGGCCCGCCCATTCGCTGCACAAGTCCGCCGGCTGGCGGGAGCGGCAGTTGATGAGCGGCGAGCTGGGTGCCCCATGCGGCGTCGTTCACCAACATCATGCCCAGCGGAGAGAAACCACGTGGCCAGTGAAAGTCGACGAACCAGAAGTGCTCCTCGTCCGCTTTGATGAACGGCTTGGGCTTCATCCGCAGCCACGGATTGTCGAGGTGTTCCGGCTTCCAACCCGGGTACCAGCCGTCAAGGAACTGATCGACGGAGATGATTTCGGCCATAGTGCATGCCCCCACGGTGTGCGCGGTCGGTTGAGACGTTAGGACAGTACAACGGGGTCGACTTGGCGTCCCAGTTTCGTCAGCCGCTGTCGTTCAGGTCGACGCGTCGGTACGGGTGATCAGGTCGCGGAGAGCGTCGTGGATCTTGCCGTTCGTGCCCACCACGTTTGCCAGGCCGTGACCAAGGTTGAGTGGTCCTCCGTCGAGGTCTTCGCAGCGACCACCGGCTTCGGAGATCAACAAAGAACCGGCAGCAACGTCCCAGGCGTAGGTCGCGTCGCGTTCGTAGAAAGCGTCGATCCGACCGGCTGCGACATACGCCAGGCACAATGCAGGCGAACCGAGGCAGCGTGACCCGCGGGTGTGTTTGTGGAGCGCCGCGATCCTGCGGGCGTGAGCGTCGATCTCGGCTTCAACGTCGGATTGGATGCCCGTCGCAACCAGCGACCGACTCAAGGTCTGATTATCAGTCACGGAAAGTCGATCGCCAGCAAGCCAAGCACCACCGCCACGTGACGCCGAGAAGAGTTCCCCTCGAAACGGCTCGAAGATCGCCCCGGCCACGACACCGTCGCGGTCGCGCACGGCGACCGACGTGCAGGCGAACGGGATTCCCGATGCATAATTCGATGTGCCGTCAAGCGGATCCACCATCCAGGTGTAGTCGCCGTTTTCGCCACCGCCGTCGCCTTCCTCGCCGAGGATCACATGATCAGGAAATGCCGAGCCGATGATCGAGAAGATCTCTGCCTGGGCGGTCACGTCGGCCCAGGTGACGATCGAGGCGCGTTCGCTCTTCATCACGACGCCTTTCGGCCGCGCCAAACCTTCGATCAGGATTGCTCCGCCGGCGCGTGCGCCTGCGATCGCCACCTCAAGCAGTTCGGCTGGCGTTGGTACGTTCACAAATCCTCCCGGGCAAGTGCAGCCCGGATCCGATCGACCGAGTCAGCCACGTCAGTGACATCGAACCACACCGAGGCGAGCCCAGCGGCAGCGGTCCGCCAAAATCAAACAGCATGTCGCGCTGTGTGCGAGACATGCGTCGACCGTACCGCTGGCATCCGCCTGGTCAGCAGGAATCGTTGTCGGGAGGGTTTACGAGATTCGTCTTCGCCGCTCGATAGCGTCACTGCGTTCTATCCCCCGAATACACCCCGAAAGGGTGATACAGCCCCCTCCTGGAGGACCCCCCGTGAATGTTGCCACCCTCGCGTCGCGCGCCGAACTCGTAAGCCCCAAGATCGAGCAGTTTCTCTCCTCAACGACCGCTCCAACACCATTCGTCGTGGTCGATCTCGATGTGGTCGACGAGCGATATCGTGGGCTTCGGGAAGCAGTGCCGCAGGCCGATGTGTACTACGCCGTCAAGGCAAATCCGGGTCGTCCGATTCTGGAACGGTTGCACGCGTTGGGGTCATCGTTCGATGTCGCCAGCCCAGCCGAGATCGACGCCTGTTTGGCGGTCGGCGTACCAGGCCAACGAATCTCGTACGGCAACACGATCAAGAAGCGACGCGATATTGCATATGCAGCTTCAGTGGGGGTCAATCGGTACACCGTCGATTCGCGGGAGGAACTCGACAAGGTGATCGATGCTGCGCCGGGTTCGAGTGTGTGCGTGCGATTGCTCCACGAGTGCGGTGGTGCCGATTGGCCGTTGTCACGCAAGTTCGGGTGTTCCGCTCCTGACGTCGCACGACTGCTCGTCGCTGCCACCGAAGCCGGGTCGGAATCTGGCGTCTCGTTCCATGTCGGTTCGCAGCAGCGCGATCTCGAAAGTTGGAACAACACGTTGGAGGTCGTAGCTCGGGTGTTCGATTGGGCTCGCTCCGCCGGTGCCGCACCGTCGTTCGTGAATCTCGGTGGCGGGTTCCCTGGGACCTACCGCGAGCCGGTTCCCGGTTTGGCGCGTTACGGCGAGGCAGTCCGCACGGCGATGGCGACGTGGTTCCCCGACGGGCTCAACGAAGTCATGATCGAGCCTGGCCGCTTCATGGTCGCTGACGCAGGTGTCTTGCGCACAGAAGTCGTGTTGGTGTCGCGTCGGTCGGCGGAGGATTACGAACGCTGGGTGTACCTCGATTGCGGCAAGTTTCACGGCCTCGCCGAGACGATGGACGAAGCGATTCGCTATCGCCTGCGCACGCCGCACGACGGTCAACTGACCGGCCCAGTGGTGATCGCCGGCCCAACCTGCGACTCAGCCGACGTGCTCTACGAAAAGAGCGGATACGAGTTGCCGGTGGCATTGACCGAAGGCGACATGGTCGACATTCTTTCGACCGGCGCCTACACGACGACGTATTCATCGGTCGGTTTCAACGGCTTCGCTCCGCTCGCCGAATACTTCATCTGAGTCGCACGCGCTCCGCCGAACATTTCGAGTGATCAGCTCGCGGCGCGGATCGCCGACCAGACTTTTTCGGGGGTGCAGGGCATCGTCATGTGGCGGACACCCAGATGTGAGAGGGCGTCGATCACGGCGTTGTAGACCGAGGGGATGCCGCCAACGGTGCCTGACTCACCGACGCCCTTTGCACCGAGTTCGTTGACCCAGGTTGGAGTGGCCATGTGGACCAGTTCGAAGCTGGGGAGTTCGGCTGCGGAGATCACCGGATAGTCGGCGAAATTGGTGGTTTTCGGGGTGCCGTCTTCGTCGTAGATGATCTCTTCCATCAACGCCTGGGCCACGCCCTGGGCGATGCCGCCGTGGATCTGCCCTTCGGCGATCAGCGGGTTGATCAAGTTGCCGGCATCATCAACGGCGATCTGACGGCGCAGTCGAACGTTGCCGGTTTCCGTGTCAACCTCGACCACGGCGACGTGGGTGCCGAACGGGAAGGTTGGCATCGGTGCGGTGAAGTCGTGATCTCCCGCGAGTGGTCCCCCATCGGCCGATGCGAGGTCGGCCCAACTCACCGTACGGGCTGGGGTGCCGGTGACGTGGAACTTGCCGGCGGCGGCGTCGAGGACCACGTCGGCGGCGGCCGCTTCCAACAGGTCGGCGGCTCGTTCACGCGCCTGGTCGATCAACTTCGTCGATGCGGCGGCGATTGCGGAACCACCGAGTTGGACGGAACGCGAGCCGACCGTGAGGCCGCCGGTGCGAATCTCGTCAGTGTCGCCATGAACCACTTCGATCTGATCCATCGGAACCCCGGTGCGGTCGGACACGATCATCGCCCACGTCGTGACATGACCTTGGCCGTACGGTGTACAGCCCGTGCGGATCCGGAGGCGACCATCATCGAGCAACTCGACGGCACCGAACTCGGACCCGCCGACGCCCGCGGTGATCTCAACGTACGTGGCGAGTCCGATACCGAGCGCAATGTGATCGCCAGCGGCGCGACGAGCGGCCTGTTCGACGCGTAGATCGTCGTATCCGGCGGCGCGCAGCGCACGCTCCAACGATTCCGGATAGTCACCGACGTCGTATGGCGTGCCGACCGAGGTGGTGTACGTTTCCATGAACTTCGGCACCAGATTGATCCGACGAACCTCGGCTGGGTCGATCTCGATTTCGGCGGAAAAGCGGTCGACCATCCGCTCGATTGCTACAGCAGCCTCCGGGCGGCCCGCACCGCGGTAAGCCGTGATCGAAGCGGCGTTCGTGACGGTCGAGACACCGGTGAACCCGACGCTTCGAATCTCGTAGCAACCCGTCGTCATCTTCATCGTCATGCCGTGCAACACGGCACCCGTGAGTGGGTATGCGCCGGCGTCCTGAATTACATCGAGTTGATAGGCCAGGATCCGACCGTCGCGCGTCCCGCCGATCTTGGCGTACTGGACCTGGCCGCGGCCCTGCGGCATCGCCAGGAAGTTCTCGCTCCGAGTTTCGGTCCAGCGCACAGGGCGACCCAGTTCCCGCGCATAGAAACCCAGTGCAACCTCCTCCGGGTACGAGCGCGACTTCACGCCGAAGCCACCACCGACATCAGGCACGACGACTCGCACATCCGACTGGGGCAACTCGTACACCGTAGCGAGCAGGTCACGCGTCGGATGGCCACCCTGACACGCCGAGTAATGGACGAGTCGGCCCTCAGGTGTCCAGTAGGCGGCACCCGAACGGGCCTCGATTGGGGCACCGCTCAAACGCTGGTTGACGATTCGCTCCTCGACCACAACCTCGCACCCCGAGAAGTCGGCGGCGCTCGGGGTGCCGATCTTGAGAACCGCATTCGAGCCCAGCTCGGGGAACAGCAGGACCTCGTCCTTGATCGACTCCTCGACGTCGATCACGACCGGCAGCGATTCGTACTCGACGACGACCAAGTCGGCGGCGTCGGCCCCGGCTTGACGGGTTTCGGCCACGATTGCCACAACCGCTTCACCGACATAACGGACCGTGCCAATCGCCAGGAATGGGCGACGCATCTCGGCGGCGAAGTTTGGATTGTTGTTCGGATTCAGGCCGATCGATTCGAGGTCGTCGGACGTGAAGATCCGCAACACTCCGGGAACGTCGAGTGCGTCGAGGATGTCGATCGACTCGATCGTGGCGTGGGCCATCGGCGACCGCACGTAGGTGACCCACGCTGCGTTCGGGAAGTCGAAGTCTTCGACGTATTTGCCGCCTTCGGTCAACATCCGTGAGTCCTCGACTCGGACGACTCGATTTCCGAGAATGCTGCCCATCTCGTACCTTCCTCAACGTTGCTACGGTCAATCGGTAGCGATCACAAACCGACCCTGGAGTGTTCCGACGATAGACGTCTCGTTCGGTGCTCAACCAATGTCGTCCCGTTTGATCGGCACGCTACGACCGTTGGCGCGTGCCGAACGTTTGGTGTCAGACACCAAACGTTCGCCGGCGCGAACGATGCAATCTCGGCGAATCAGTACGTTTGGTGTCTGACACCAAACGTTCACCAGGAGAGACATGACACCGGAGACCCGAAATCGACTCAATTCGGCGGCAACGGCAACGCTCGTCGCTGCCCTGCAACAGCGCGGGATTCGCAACACGTATCTGTCTGGTCTACAGCCTGTTCGACCGGGTCAGCGAATGCTCGGAGTTGCCCACACACTGCGGTACCTCCCGATGCGAGAGGATCTCGCCGACCAGTACGCCGGGCGGATCAACGCACAACGAAAGGCAGTCGAGTCGCTCCAACCCGACGAGGTCTTGGTGATCGAGGCGCGCAATGAACCCGACGCCGGAACGATTGGTGACATCTATGCCATGCGGGCGATCCAGCTGGGTGCCGTCGGAATCGTGACCGACGGTGCGTTGCGTGACACCGGGGCGCTCCGGGCGATGGAAATTCCGGTCTACCACCGGTCGTCTCACGCGGCGACGTACCGGCGGGCGCACATGCCGCTCGATCATCAAATCCCGATCGCTTGCGCTGGGGTCACCGTGATGCCCGGCGACATTCTGGTTGGCGACGACGAAGGCGTCGTCGTGATCCCTGCCGCGCTGGTCGACGAGATCGCCGCCGAAGCCGCTCAGAAAGAACTCGAAGAGGCGTGGGGCATGGAGCGCGTTACGGCAGGCGAAAGCACTGATGGCACGTTCCCGATCACTCCTGACCGTCGCCCCGAGTTCGAAGCCTGGCTCGCCGCCCGGCCGGAAGAGTGACGACGATGCCGCGCCAATCATTCGAGATCGAGTCGTTGACGCACGCCAACCCGATCCCGGCTGTAACGCGTGTCGGCCCGCTCGTGGTGTCGAGCATCATCGTGCCGCGCGACCCGGGTGCCACCACCGTTCCCGAGACGATCGAGGGTCAGCTCGCCAACCTGTTCCATCATGTCGGTGAATGCCTCGCCGCCGCCAGGGCCGACTGGTGCCACGTCGCCAAGATGACGTTCTATCTACCTGACCTCGACCTGCGAGCCGAGTTGAACGTCCCCTGGGTGGAGCACTTCCCCGACCCCGATTCGAGACCAGCCAGACACACCCAAAAGTCACCGGGCAAAGTCGCCCAATGTGACTTCATCGCCTACGT
>JANOTN010000153.1:0-2878 GCA_031416375.1 Ilumatobacteraceae bacterium | reverse complement strand
GCCGCCGCCGGATGGTTCGGCTATCAGGCCTACCAAGACGACCAAGACCGGCAAGCCGCCGAACGCGCCGCTAAAGCTGCGGTCGGCGAAAGCCCCGGTGCCGCAGGCCCACTCGGCCAGCAAGCACAAGTCATCGAGGTGATGGACGACCTCAACTCAGGAGCTGCTCCCAGCGCCGGAGCCCTACTCGAAGCCGTTGAGGACGCACGAGCAGTCGTCGGCGAATCGAACGATTCAGATGTCGTCGTGCCACCGATCACGTTCTTCGACGTGATACCCCTCGCAGCCAGCGCCGTCACCGAGCCAGCCGGAACCGCCGATGGCCTCGACCTATTTCAGATCGACGCCCGACTCTTCGAGTCGTCGGCACCCGAGGCGTACGCGAAGTGGACAGCACGCTGGACATCGGCCACCCAAGCCGACCCCACCGACCCGGCCTTCGCCGTGCTCCCAGACCCTGGCAGCGGTCAGATCTCGATCGGCATGCGCGTCGAAGACGATGTGGTCACCCGCTTGCTAATCGCCTCAAACAACCCACCAATCCACATCAACCGCTAACACGGGCGACACGGCGACACAATCACCGACCCGGCTGATCAGTCGGCGAGTGATCGAAGTTCAGTTCGCCACGATGAGAACGTCGCCAACAACTGCCGGTAGGTCTCATCAGAAAGGAACGGGAACTCGTCGACGCGGTCGTACGTCGCTAGCACTCCGAAAGCCTCAGCGAGAACCTCCACGGAGAAACCACGATCCTTGGCCGCCGCCAGGCCGACAATCTCCGATCGCGAGAAATGTGCCAACAATCCGGAAACGTCAATGAAGTCGCGGGACGCAGCCCGGCCAAACAACGCCAGTAACTTGTCGCCAGCCAGATCTGCGAGGTCGCGCACAGGACCGAGTCGTGTCAGTAATGGCGGTCTGGTTGCGGGGTCGAAACCCAGATCAACTTGCGTGCGCCCGGACTCGTCCTCCACAACGAGCTTGGCGAATCCGGTGGCCATCACGATCACCGTCACAACAAACCCGTCGGCTTCCAGCGCTGTCACCGCTACCGGGGCCAAACGATCAACCGCTGCGACCGATGGACCGAAACAGTCGATGTCGTGGGTTCCGCGATCGCTCACCTCGTGGACAATCAGGGCCGCGCCACCCGCAAGTGCAAACCCGTTCGCCTCGGGAAGTCGCAGAATTATCGAGGCGCATCTCTCCTGGATGTCAGACAGCGGCATAGCGGTGCGCCTGCACCCAGGCATCCCACGACTCATGAACCGCCGGCGACAGCCACAACTCGTCCCATACATCCAGCAACAGTGATCGACTGAGCAGGGCGACAACATCGTCGGTTGAACCCTCAGTCAACACGATTTGGTACATCGACCGTAACCGAGCTCGTTTGGACAGATCGAATCGATTGTTGTCATCGCTCCAGTACAGATGAAACGGTAACTCGACGATGCCCCCCGTCGGGCCCGCGGCGGCGTTCCATTGCGCGGGAGGCTGGCTAGACCGCCAACGGCTCGTCGGCCGGAGATCGCTCGTGACCGTCATCGACGCAAGACTACTCAGCGGTGATGCGTGTCGACGATGTACATGCCGGTGCCGAGCAAGCAAACCGTCGAATTGGAACGCTTGTCCTCGAACCGGCATTGAACGATCTGTCGGCGGTTGACCGCACTTTCCTGCTGCACATGGCATGGCAACCGACAAAGGCCCGTCGAGGATGTCCGACATTGCGGCCCGGATGAACACTGACGCCAACTACGCCAGCCAATACCGGCTCAGGCTCATCGCTGCTGGGAATCAACTGGTACTCTGATCCCTATGGAAGCAACTGTTGATCAGGTTGGACGAATCGTGTTGCCCAAGCCGATGCGTGACCTGCTCGGTCTCGTGCCAGGAAGCGCCGTTGACGTAACGGTGTACGGCGACGGGTTGCATCTCACGCCAGGCGGGCGAACCGCACGACTTGAACGCCGCGACGGCCAACTCGTCGCTGTGTCCGACACGATCGTCACCGATGATGACATCTTTGGCCTGATCGACTCTGGCCGACGGTAGGGCTCATGGCAACCTGGTTCGTCGACACGAGCGTCGCAGTTCCGCTCGTGCTCGCATCACATGCCGCCCATCAACGGTGCAATCGAATCATCGCTGATCGGGCGGTGCAACTCGCCGCCCACGCTCTACTCGAGACCTATTCAGTCCTGACCAGGCTGCCCGGCGATGCCCGTCTCGCGCCAGACGATGCGGCCATCCTCCTGGAGCAACGATTCGGCAACGTGGCCGTGCTGTCGGCGAAATCGTCTCGGGCCCTCGTGCCGACGCTCGCTCGGCAACAGATCACCACCTACGCGTTGATCGGCGTCCCGACCGAAATCGTTGATTGAGTCGGCGGTCAGTCGGCGATTGATTCGGCGCGTTCGATGGCGAGACTGATAATCGGGTCGAACAGGTCCTCGGGGAACGGCTCGCCGGAGCCGCCCAACTGCACCTGCGACAGGACCCGGCCGCTACGCAAGAAGATCAGGTGGAGGTGCTGCTCGAGCGTGTCACCCTGGACTGTGAGCGAAGTAACCCGCCGTTTGATCATCTCCCCGAGCCTAGATCGCGAGCGGTGTCACCCAATCCCCTCTCGCACCGCAGATCGCTGAGCTATCCCAGATGCGTCACTAATGCGAACGCCTTGATAGGCACGACTATTTGCGGTAATCCTAAAGAACGCAAGTATGAGGGTCTATCGTTGCGGGCATGGGAATCGAGATGTCACAGGTTCCGGGGTCGATTCCGGCGATCGAATTCGAGGATCAAGAGTGGGACTGGCGCGGCGTCCGAGCCAGTTCGCGACACGACCGAACCTTTCGCCACTACCAATCCG
>JANOTN010000152.1:0-22226 GCA_031416375.1 Ilumatobacteraceae bacterium | reverse complement strand
GTGGTGTTCGCACATCGACGAAAACGCGATGTTCCGCACGATCACCATCTCGTCATGATCGACTTCGAATTGTCGTGCGAGATGCTCGCCCGGGTCTTCCGCGTACCCGCTGAGCAGTTCGGCGTAGCTCCGCGCGACCCTGGTGGGTGTGTCGAGCAAGCCGTCACGATCCGGGTCCTCACCGATCGCCGCCAACAATGCACGAACAGCCGCAGCCGCCTTCTCCAGATCGACCGAGGCACGAATTGCTGGCATCTCAGTGGTCTACCTGGACAGACGTGTCTTACGCCCACCCTGGGCACCGAATTCTTCTGACTCCGACGCATGGAGCGCGGTGAAGGCAATTGATATCAAAGCGACGTCTCAGCTTGCGACGCCGCCTATCCGCCACGTGATTGAACGGCGGTTCGATCCAGTTGGCCGACGTGACCCCAGCGGGTCGCTCAGCGGACAGGCGCCAAATCCTTCAGGATTTGTTTACTCGCCAACTGGCCGGGGCCGCCGGTGACGCATCCGCCGGGGTGGGTGCCGGAGCTGCAGTGGTAGTAGCCCTCGATCGGGGTGCGGTATTGGTTCCAGCCGGGGGCAGGGCGGAAGAAGTACATCTGGGGAGCGAGGAACTCACCGTGGAAGATATTGCCCTCAGGCAAGCCAGCGACCTGCTCGATATCGAGCGGGGTCACAATCTCACGCTGCAGTATGAGATCGGAGAATCCCGGGAAGAACGACTCCAACGTGTTCTGCACATTGTCGGCCATCTTCTCTCGCTCGTTCGGCCAATCGCTGCCCTTCAAGTGATAGGGCGTGTAGTGGATGAAACACGACATCACGTGCTTGCCAGGGGGTGCCATATCAGGGTCGATCGTCGACTGGATCGCGCCGTCGATATACGGCCTCGTCGAGTACCAGCCGTACTTGGCTTCGTCGAACGCCCGCTCGAGGTACTCCATCGACGGGGCCAGATTGGTGAAACCACGGAACATGTCGCCGCGGTCGCCGAGTGAGGGGTACTTCGGCAGACCGTCGAGGGCGAAGTTAACTTTCGACGACGTGCCCTGATATCGGAACCGGCGCAGGTTCTCGACAAGGTCCGCAGGCAGTTCGCGCGGATCGACGAACTTCGTGAATGTGCGCCTCGGGTCGGCGGCCGACACGACGACCTTGGACTTCAACTCGGTGCCATCGGTCAAGGCGACACCGACCGCCCGACCGTTGACCGTGATCACACGTTCGACCTCGGCATTGAGCTTGATCTCAGCCCCGAGCGCTTGCGCTGCGCGACCGAGTACCTGTGTGAATCCGCCGTTACCTCCCTTGTGGAACGCCCAGGTTGCGAGATGACCGTCGTGTTCACCCATATTGTGGAACAGCAACACGAGGCCGGAGCCCTGCGACATCGGTCCGACCTTGGTACCGATAATGCTCGACGACGACAGCCAACCCTTGAGGATCTCGGACTCGAAGTAGTCGTCAAGGAAGTCGGCGGCGCTGCCGGTGAGCAATCGCACCAGATCGTGGAGCACCTTCGGTTCGACGCCACGCAGGTGCTTGGCGAGATCGGCCATCTCGGCGAGACCCTCAGGCGAGGTAGCGAACAAGTTCGGTGGCACCTTGTCGAATAGTGGCTTAACGGCCCGCAACACCATCGTGAGGTCATGGCTGTATTGGTCGTAGGCGTCGGCGTCGCGCTGGGAATGGCGGGCGATTTCCTTGATGTTCTCGTTGCGGTCCTGACCCATCACGAGTGAGTCGCCGTTCTCCATCGGAGCGAATGAGTTCGGCATGAGCAGTGGCATGAATCCGTGTTTGACGAGATCGAGTTCGTGGATGATGTCGGGGCGCAGCAAACCAAGTGCATAGGAGAAGGTGGTGAACTTGAAACCCGGCCGCAGCTCCTCGGTGATCGCCGCCCCACCGATCAGGTGACGACGTTCGAGGATCAGCGTCTTCAGGCCGGACTTGGCGAGGTAGGCACCATTCACCAACCCGTTGTGACCACCACCGATGACGATCGCGTCGTACTCAGTGTTCGAACTCATGACGGATCTCCTGTTGAACGTTTGGGGTCAGACACCATCTGTTCGGGCATGGACGTTTTGCGGTCGGGGGCGAAGAACGGTGTTCGCACAACGTGCGCCCCGACTTGTACGTATCGATGGTTGATCGTGAACTCGAGGTTCAATTTGGTTCCTTGCTTGGCGAGGTCCGGTCTCACCCGTGCGAGAGCGATGTGCTTCTGCAGTACCGGCGAGTACATGAAGCTGGTGGCGTAGCCGACGCGCTGCACATTGTCGTCGTACACCATCATGTCTTCGTGAACTGGCGTGTGGTCCTTGGGGGGGATCATCCCTGCCTCGGTGTACTTGCGGTTGTAGTCCTCCCAGTCGACGACGAGGCCCATCATCTTCCACCGTGACGTCGCCTCCACCATCTCCTTGCGGATCGCCTTGCGGCCAATGAACGGGCGAGTGTCGTCGTCGATGCCTTTCAACATCCACATCAGCCCGAGCTCGATCGGCGTCGAACGATGCTCGTCGTTCTCGGCGAGTCGGCTTGGCTCGAAGTCAGCCGCGATCAGCAGCAGGCCTGCTTCGATTCGTGCCATCAGGAGCGCTGTCTGGCCGAATGGAATCAGGCCGTGGGGGGTGCCGACTTCGGTGACGGCGTCCCAAATTACGAGCGCATCGCCAGCGTCTGAGTAGATCTCGAATCCGAGGTCGCCGGTGAATCCCGTCCGCGAGATCCTGACCGGCACGTCGCCGATCTTGGCCGGAGTGTGGTCGAAGTATCCGAGCGTGTTGACCTCGGGGGCGAGTGCGGCGAGAATCGTCCGGCTGCGCGGGCCCTGCACGGCGAGCGTGGCGTAGTCGTAGGTGACCTCTTCGATCTCGACCTGGTCGTGTCCGATCAGATTCTGGAAGTAGGACAGATTCGGTTCGGCGGCGGTGAGGAAAAACTCGTCGGCGCTATGTCGGAACACGACGCCGTCCTCATTGACGTACCCGCGGTCATCACACCAGATCGTGTACTGCGCTTGCCCGGGCTTGCACAGCCGAACGTCACGTGCGAGCACTCCCCCGAGGTACTTCTCGGCGTCGCGCCCTCGTATCCAGTACTTGTAGAGCGGCGACCCGTCGAAGATGCCAGCGGCGTTACGGATCGCCGTGTACTCCCACTTCTCCGACATCTGGTACTTGTCGATCACCAGATGTCCAGCCCAATGATTCCAGAGCGAGGTCTGATTGACGGCCGCAACGCGCTCATGAAACGGCGACTGTCGCAGCATGCCCGCCAGAATAGCTCTTGTTGTACAGCCGCGCAACAGCCGCCCGGACAGCCATCCCTCCGTTCTGCCGACGCGATCATGTGTCGGCAGCAGATCTTCGCGCCAGCAATCAGATCAGCGGGGGTTTGGTGGCGCGATCATGTGCTCGCACCGCGTGATCGCGCCAGCAAGACGCACGGGAGCAGTATTGGACAGGCGCGCAACAGTGTCGGTAGGGTGCGCGTCGTGGCTCGCATGACCCCGGATGAGCGTCGTCAGGCGATTGTCGACGCGGCGCTTGCGGTCGCTCGAACGAAGGGCCTCGGCGGTACGACTGTTCGTGACGTCGCAGCCGCAATGGGAACTTCGAGCGGATTGATCCACCACTACTTCGGATCGATGGATGACGTGCTGGCGGCGGCGTTCGAGCAAGCAGCCGAGGGCGATCTGGGGCGTGCTCGTGCGGCGATCACGGCCGAGTCTGATCCGGCCACGCAGCTGGACGCATTCATTCAGAGCTATGTACCTGCACAATCCGATTGGACGATGCAGCTGTGGCTCGACGCCTGGGCGGAAGCGGCCAGGCGCCCCGCGCTACAACAGGTCTCTCGGAAGTTGAACCGCGAATGGCAGGCGATCATCCGCGGGATCATTGATCACGGAGTCGCCACGGGGGCATTCGTGAGCGAAGATTCAGACGCAGCCGCCTGGAGATTGCTGTCGGTGCTCGACGGGCTGGCGTTGCAAGTCGTCGCCCACGACGCGCTGATCACCCGCGACGACGTGGTCGCCTGGACACAGCACGCCGCCGCTCGCGAACTGACGATAGGTCCAGCACGATGAGTTCGATCGGCTGGCAACACCAGATGAAGTTCCCGCCGTGATTGACCTGTCGAACAGAGCGGCGGGCCCCACACGACACGCCGCCCGGCGACGGTTTTCCTCGACACGATCAAGAACTTCCGCTTGTGAGCGTTCGTAGCGTTTCGGCCCACTGTGTATGAGCGAGGGGATCATCGTGAGTGGGTGGAAGGGCGTGTGTGTCAAGGCTCCTGCGGCTCAACCGGTGCGGCCAGATTGCCGCGGAATGATCGGACGTGACGAGGGTCAGGGGTGCATCGTTGACAGGGTTTGAGCGGGGTTGGTAACTGGCAGTTTCAGTCTCGTCTGCGGTGTTCGAAGAGTGCTGTCTCAACAGCCTTGTGCAATCTGGACTTCGGTACGCTTGGCCCGCATGACGCGTCCGACACCCGACCAGCGAAAGTCGACGATTCTCGACGCTGTCGTTCAGGTGATTATCGATGTTGGGTTCACCGAGATGACGGTTGCCGATGTTGCCCGTCGGGCTGGCGTGTCGACAGCACTCGTCCACTATCACTTCGCTTCCAAAGCAGCGTTGATCACTGCGGCTTTGAAAGTGGCGAGCGACGAAGACAAGCAGCTACGTGACTCGGTGGCGCAGGGTGCCGGTTCTGCCCTCGCCCGCCTTGACGAGGTGCTGTGCGGCACGTTGCCTACCAGCAAAGACGATGCCTCCTGGTTGCTCTGGATCGAGACCTGGGGCGAGACCCGTCGAATCGCATCAATCCGCGACGTGATGGAAGAACTCAACGATCATGAACTGGCTGTATTCGTTCGTCTCATCGGTGAGGGCGTCGCCGCTGGCGAGTTCCGGTGCTCCGACCCCGAGGGAGTGGCTTCACGCCTGTCCGCCACACGTGACGGACTGGCGATCCAGAACACGTTGTTCAACCCGAGCAACCCGGCTAGCGAGTTCGTCGCACAGATGCGAGGTTCGATCCAACACGAACTCGAACTGTCACAGAGCGACTATATCCGCCTCACCGTGCCACGTTGACAACCCGATCCAGTCACCCCGCGTTCGGCCCGGCAATGGCGCTTGGAGCTGGAGCGATCTGGAGTTTTGGTGCGATCTTGGCTCGGCTGGCCGATAAGTCCGACGCCTTCCAATACCTCGCCTGGCGGTCGGTCGGAATCATCGTCGTGCTTGAGACCTGGAGCCTGCTGAATCGCCAGCCGCATCGCACCTTCCAGGCGTTCACATCCGGCCGCCGGATGTTGATCGCCACCGTGATGCTGCTCATCGCATCACTCGGATTCGTGTACGCGGTCAAAACGACGACAGCGGCCAACGCCGCCTTCCTCGGCTCGACGACACCCCTGTTTGGCGCGTTAGCGGCGAAACTTGTGCTCCACGAACGGCTCACCCGAAGGACCCTCGTTGCGATCGCGATTGCGTTCGGCGGGCTGATCGTGATGGTTGCCGGTGACCTCGAGGTTGGCAGCATCGTCGGCGATCTGGCGGCGCTGATGGCGGCGATCGGTTTCGCCGGTTACACCGTGGCGGTCAGGTCCGACCCGACCCGCGACTGGTCACCCGTGATGCCCGGATACGGCCTGATGCTGATCGTGTTCTGTTCGATCGTGACGATCGCCAATCAGAAGACCCTCATCCCACCCACGTATGACATCGGCCTCGCCCTGTTCCACGGTGGCGTGATCATCGTCGGTGGCACCCTGCTGTACAACGCAGCCTCCCACAACGTGCCGGCCGCGGCGATGACCGTGTTCGCCCAATCGGAGATGGTGCTTGTGCCGATCTGGGCCTACCTCGTTCTGTCTGAGACGTCCTCTCGGTCAACGGTGATCGGCGGTTCGATCATTTTCGGTGCCGTGCTCGGCAAGGCGCTGCTCGACGCACGTGCCCCCGAGCCGCACCAAGTCCCACCAGCGCTACCCGGGTAGCCTCAGCGCCACCCTTCGGAGGATTTATGGCACACGAGTTCATTTACACCTGTTACAAGCTGGCCCGGTTCTACCCACCGGATCGCACCGTGCTCGAGAACATCTCGCTCTCGTTTTACCCGGGCGCCAAGATCGGCGTGCTCGGTTCCAACGGTGCCGGCAAGTCAAGCCTGCTGCGGATCATGGCCGGCCTCGATGACGGGTACACGGGCGAGGCCCGCCTGACCCCCGGTTTCACCGTCGGCTACCTCGCGCAGGAACCCGAACTCGATCCCAACAAGGATGTCAAGGGCAACGTGATGGACGGAGTTGCCGAGGTCCAATCGGTGATCGATCGCTACAACGACGTGATGGCGATGTGGGCCGACCGCGACGCCGATTACGACAAGATCGGCAAGCTCCAGGCCGACCTCGAAGACAAGATCGCCGCCACCGATGCGTGGAGCCTCGAACGCAACGTCGATATCGCCATGGACGCCTTGCGCTGCCCACCCGATGACGCCGACGTGACCAAGCTCTCGGGCGGCGAGCGCCGCCGAGTCGCATTGTGCCGACTGTTGCTCAGCCGCCCTGACCTGCTGTTGCTCGACGAGCCGACCAACCATCTCGACGCCGAGTCGGTGTACTGGTTGGAGCAGTTCCTCAAGAGCTACACCGGCACCGTGGTGGCAATCACCCACGACCGGTACTTCCTCGACAACGTCGCCCAATGGATTCTCGAACTCGACCGTGGCCGCGGCATCCCGTTCGAGGGCAACTACTCCATTTGGTTGGAGCAGAAGCAAGAGCGGATGGCTCGCGAGGAAAAGTCGAACGAGGCTCGCCGACGGTCGCTGGAACGTGAACTCGAATGGGTTCGGATGGCACCCAAAGCCCGACACGCTAAGGGCAAGGCCCGACTCTCAGCCTACGACAAGCTGCAGACCGAAGCGGAAGCCGAACGCGACACCACCAACCGTTTGGAGATCGCGATCCCGCCAGGCCCGCGTCTCGGCGACACCGTGATCGAGGTCAGCAGGCTGCGCAAGGCGTTCGGCGACAAACTGCTGATCGAAGACTTCTCGTTCTCACTGCCACCCGCTGGAATCGTCGGGATCATTGGCCCCAACGGTGCCGGCAAGACCACGCTGTTCAAGATGTTGACCGATCTCGAGCAGCCCGACTCGGGCACCATCAAGATTGGCGACACAGTGCAACTCGCCTACGTCGATCAGTCACGCGACAACCTCGACCCAGACAAGACCGTGTACGAGGAGATCACCGATGGCGTCGAGCACATGAAGGTCGGCAACCGCGAGATCCATGGTCGGGCCTACGTCGCCAGCTTCAACTTCAAGGGTGCCGATCAGCAGAAGCTCGTCGGCAAGCTTTCAGGTGGCGAACGCAATCGAGTCCACCTCGCCAAGGTGCTCAAGTCCGGTGGCAATGTGCTACTGCTCGACGAACCGACCAACGACCTTGATGTCGACACGTTGCGGGCCCTCGAGTCGGGCCTCGAATCGTTTCCCGGTTGCGCCGTCGTGATCTCCCACGATCGATGGTTCCTCGACCGGGTGGCCACCCACGTGCTGGCGTTCGAAGGCGACAGCCAGGTCCGCTGGTTCGAAGGCAACTTCACCGAATACGAAGAGTTCCGCCACAAACAACTCGGCTCAGCCGCCGATCAACCTCACCGGATCAAGTTCAAAAAACTTGCTTGACCAGTGTCGAACAACTACGACCACAAATACGACCACAACGATGCCCACTGCGACGCCTGAAACCGACATCCAGCTGGCAACTCGCCTGGCCGTCGAGGCAGGCAACCGTCTGGTCGATCTCCGGCAGAGAATGTGGTCCGCCGGGGCACACTCGTGGGATGTGATGGATGGCGGCGATGCCGCCAGCCACAAGTTCATCGGTGAACAACTCCGCGCTCACCGACCCGATGACGCCGTGCTCGACGAAGAGGGCGCGGAGGACCCGCGCCGATTCACGGCCGACCGTGTCTGGATCATCGACCCACTCGACGGCACCCGTGAGTTCGGTGAGCCCGGCCGCCACGACTGGGCAGTGCATATCGCTCTGTGGGACAAGGACCACTTTGTCGCCGGAGCGGTATCGCTGCCTGCCGTCGACATGGTGTTGAGCACAGACCCGGCCCCGGTGTTACCGGTAACTGGGCGCGACAAACCCCGATTGATCACGTCGCGGACTCGCACTCCGTATGCAGCCGTCATCGTCGCCAACGCCCTCGGATGCGACGCAATCCGACTTGGTTCCGCTGGAGCGAAAGCGATGGCCGTCGTGATGGGCGAGGCCGACATCTATCTACACGACGGGGGCATGTACCAATGGGATTCGGCGGCACCCGCAGCTGTTGCGCTGGCGGCAGGTCTGCACGTCAGTCGAATCGACGGATCACCCATCGTCTACAACGATCGCGATCCATGGCTACCTGATGTCCTGATCTGCCGTCGCGAATACGCCGACGCAGCCCTGCAGGCGCTGCGAGACCACTGAGTCGTAGAATGGCTGGGTGGACGATTCGTCGAAAACCCATCTCAATCAGTTGGCGATTCCGGCGATCGCTTCAGCAGGCGCTGCCGTCCTGCACGCTGCTGCGACAGGGATTCACACCGAGCATCCGGCGCTGACTCGAATTTTCATCACGCTTGCCGTGGCGCAGGTTGTCGCAGCGGTGCTCGGCTTCATCCGGTCCGGGCGATTTCCGATCGCTGTGTTGGTTGGCGTTAACGGGTTCGCGTTCGTCGGGTGGCTCGTCACGCGGCTCACCGGGATCTCGTGGATCGGAGGGCTTGAAATCGCTGAACGCCCACAGATCGCAGACACGACTGCCGCTGTCTTGGCGCTGGTGGCGGTCGTCGCCGCCTTGGCATCACTCTCACATCGAATCCCATCGTTGCCACCTCGAGCTGTGACTACGGCAGCGCTACTCGCCGGAGTGCTGCTCGTTCCTGGGCTCGCCGACGCCACCAGCCACGATCACGGAGAAGCCGGCCATCACGAAGCGGCCGCTGACAGCAGCATTGCGATTTCTGACGATCACGTCGATGATCGCGCTGAAGTTCACGCGGAGGGTCAATCGGGCGCCAGCCACGACCACGCTGCAGAAACATCGCCGGTCGCCGACGGCCAGGAATCGATGTCGGAGACTTCGAGCGTTGAGCATGGCCATGACATGAGCAGCGGGGCCGCTGGCGACGCTGCGGCCTGGCCTGTCCCCTGGGACCCGACCGGGCCGATCGACTTCTCCAACGTCGAGGGCGTCAGCGCCGAGCAGCAGGCCAGGGCCGAGCAGTTGGTTGCCGACTCTCTCCGCGACTTGCCTGCGTTCGCCGACGTCACGTCAGTTGGGGCGCTCGGCTACAAGTCGATCGGCGACTCCGCCAGCGGGTTTGAGCACTACATCAACTACGCCCTGCTCGGTGACGACAAGCTGCTCGACCCAACCGCACCCGAATCACTCGTCTTCGAAGTCGACGGAGACTCGCGAAGACTGGTCTCGGCGATGTTCATCGCCTCCTCAACGCCGATTGACGATCCCGAACTCGTCGACTTTGGTGGGCCGTTGATGCAGTGGCACGTCCACCAAAACCTGTGTTGGGGCCGCGACGAAAACGGTCAACCAAAGGTGATGGGTGTGTTGGTGAACCCTGGCGATGTGTGCCCGCCGAACACGATCAACGCGGGCGGCGACAACCCGATGGTCCACGTTTGGATCACGCCGCACGAGTGCGGGCCATTTGCCGCTCTCGAGGGCCATGGTGCCGGCCAGACCGATGCTGCCGACGGGACACGCGTCGACCAGTGCGGTCACGATCACAGCGCCACTACCGAGCCAATCGAGGCTGCGCTGTCTGAAACCCGGCCATACGACCCAACGATGCCGATCGATCTCGGCGGCATCAATGGCGTCACGCCACAACAGCAGGCGTACGCCGAAAATCTCGTTGCCGCGACCGTTCGGGATCTCCCTCAATGGGCCGACCTCGACGTGGTCGAAGCCGCTGGTTTCCGGTCGATTGGTGACGCCGCCACGGGCCACGAGCACTATGTCCAGTGGGATTGGATCGACGACGACGTTGTGCTCGACCCGGATCAACCAGAGAGTCTCGTGTTCGAACCACAGCCTGATGGGTCGAAGAAACTGGTGTCGGTGATGTTCATGTTGCCGCCCGACACCGCCCTCGAATCGATCCCCGATTGGGGTGGCCGACTGATGCAGTGGCACGTCCACGGCGACCTGTGCTTTACGAGCGATCACTCAGCTCCGCAGGTTGCAAGCCTGAAGCCCGTCGGCGGAACCTGCCCGGCACCGCTCGTCGACTTCCCGCTGGCACCGATGATCCATGTCTGGATCACACCGCATCCGTGCGGTCCGTTTGCCGCCCTCGAAGGCATCGCCGGCGGTCAGGTACCCGACGGTGAAACAGTGTGGTGCGATAGCGCCCACGGAGGGCCCTGACCTACGCCAGCTCCAAGGTCCGTTGGGTCTCCCACGTCGGCGACCGACCCCCCAATCGTTTGGTTTCGCAGTCGGTCAACGTAGCCAAACCGAAGCCGCCGTGGATCAGTGCATGATTCGCGCCATCATGGGTCGCGTGCCCGATCAACCGCACCACAACGATCGGACCCACAACGATCGGACCCACAACGATCAGGCATGGGGTGCTTTCACTGATGACGGGCCCTGGAATCTTGTCCGCACCGATATCCGCTGGCTCCCCCGGGTTGACCGCCTGCGCCAAGCGGCGCACGATGAGGTACCGGAGCTGACCACGCCACGTCGGCTCCCGCCGGGGTTTCGGGTCGCCAAGGTGGTTACAGAACTCGGTCGGGCGCTCGGTCCGTGGGCATGGCGAAAGCGTCGAGGGAAGTACGCCGAACCGGAGTTAGGCCGCGCCGATGTGTCTCGGCGACTTCGGCGGGCCGCCGAGTCACTCGGACCGAGCTACATCAAGTTGGGTCAGATCATCTCGTCGGGTGAGGGCTTGTTCCCGGCCGAACTCGTGGCGGAGTTCAAGAAATGCCGCGATCAGGTTCCCGCCGAATCGTTTGAGACGGTGCGCCTGACCGTTGAGCAGGACCTCGGTTGCCGGCTCGAAGACATTTTTGCCGACTTCGATGAGATGCCGTTGGCGGCGGCGTCGATCGCTCAAGTCCACGCCGCTCGCCTGCGGACCGGCGAGCAGGTTGTCGTCAAAGTCCAACGTCCATCGGTGTCACGATTGGTCCGCAAGGATCTTCGAGCGATGGCTTGGATTGCCCCCAAACTGGTCGGCCGAATCCGCGTCGCGGCTCTCGCCAACCCGCCGGCGTTGGTCGACCTGTTCGCCGAAACGATCGTCGAGGAACTTGACTTTCGACTCGAAGCCGCCAACATGCTCGACGTCGCAACCGTGCTTCGGGATCTCGGGCAAGATGGGTATGTAGTCCCGCGACCGCACCCGACGCTCGTCACCCGCCGGGTACTCGTGATGCAACGTTTGTCGGGCTTCAACTTCGACGACGTCGCTGGCATGCACGATGCCGGGATCGACACCGAAGCGGTGATCCGAACCGGGATGATCGCCTTCATGGAAGGAGCGATGATCCACGGTGTGTTCCACGGCGACCTTCACGGCGGCAACCTGTTCGTGATGCCCGATGGCCGCACGGCATTGCTCGACTTCGGGATCGTTGCCAGGCTCTCGCCCGAGCGACGGCTGGCTTTTCTTCGTCTGATGGTGTGCGCCACGACGAACGACATCAAGGGTCAGATGGCGGCGCTGCGCGACCTCGGAGCACTCCCGGCCGACACCGATCTTGATGCTGTGATCCGAGATCTGCGATTGGATCAAGCGACCATCGATCCGACCACGCTGACCGGCGACGAGCTGGTGAATGAAATCCAGCGGGTCGTCAAAGCGCTGCTGGAATACGGTGCCCGGCTCCCGAAGGAGTTGATGCTGTACGTCAAGAACATGGTGTTCCTTGACGGTGCGATCGCTCGGCTAGCACCCGATCTCGACATCCTCGCCGAGATCGCCACGATCTCGATGCTGTTCGCTCAACGCCACGGCGAACAGATCAGCCGGGATCTCGGACTCGACGCAGCTCGTGTCGAGTTCGACTTCGACAGTGTGAAGGCCGGGCTCGGGCTCGATTCAAGCGTCGACCGGCTCACATACCGCGAACTGCAAGCCCGACGCCAACTGATCCAGAAGCGCATGCGTAGCACCCGCTAGCGGATCGGTAGCCTCGCTCGGCGTGCGCCTCGTGATTGCTCGTTGTTCGGTCGACTATGCGGGACGTTTGTCTGCCCATCTTCCTGAGGCGAATCGGTTGATCATGGTCAAAGCGGACGGGTGCGTGGCGATCCATGCTGATGGAGGGGCGTACAAGCCGCTGAACTGGATGAACTCGCCCAACACGGTTACCGACAACGGTGATCACTGGGTCGTGTCGAACCCGAAAGGTGAGGTGCTCACGATCACGCTGCACGAGGTGTTTGCCGACTCCAGCCACGAACTCGGCGAGGACCCAGGTTTGCAGAAGGACGGTGTTGAAGCCCACCTCCAAGAACTGCTCGCAGCTTCGCCTCACGCCATCGAGATCGGTCTGACGCTTGTCCGCCGCGAGTATCCGACTGCGATCGGCCCGATCGATTTGGTCTGCCGCGACGAGACCGATCAGGTCGTGGCGATTGAGGTCAAACGGCGCGGCGAGATCGACGGCGTCGAACAACTCGCCCGCTACATCGAACGGCTGCACCTCGACTCGTCGCTCGGCGAGGTGCGCGGCGTGTTCGTTGCCCAATCGATCAAACCGCAAGCCAAAGTTCTCGCCGAATCACGCGGATTCCGCTGGGTCGAAGTCGACTACGACGAACTTCGAGGCATGGCTCCCGACGAACTTCGCCTGTTCTGAACATTTGGTGTCTGACACCAAACGTTCACCTTTGGTGTCTGACACCAAACGTTCGGGTACGGTCGCGATATGCCGCAGCAAGTACAGGGGATCGTGGCTCGCGCCAAAGGCGAGCCGGTCAGCATCGAAACAATCATCGTTCCCGACCCGGGTCCGGGTGAGGCGATCGTCAAGATCCAGGCGTGTGGTGTCTGCCACACCGACCTGCACTACCGCGAGGGTGGAATCAACGACGACTTCCCGTTCCTGCTCGGCCACGAAGCGGCCGGACTCGTCGAGGCGATTGGCGAAGGCGTCACCAACGTGGTGCCTGGCGACTACGTGATTCTCAACTGGCGCGCCGTATGCGGCACCTGCCGGTCGTGCCTCAAGGGCAAGCCGTGGATCTGCTTCAGCACCTACAACGCCACCCAGAAGATGACCTTGCTCGATGGAACCGTATTGTCACCAGCGCTCGGTATCGGTGCCTTCATCGAAAAGACCCTGGTCCACTCTGGTCAGTGCACCAAGGTCGATCCAACCGCACCGGCAACGGCTGCAGGCCTGTTGGGCTGCGGTGTGATGGCCGGTCTCGGTGCAGCAATCAACACCGGCAACGTCGGCCGCGGAGACTCAGTCGCCGTGTTCGGCTGCGGTGGCGTCGGCGATGCCGCCATCGCCGGGTCGTATCTCGCCGGAGCATCGAAAATCATTGCCGTCGATATCGACGACCGAAAGTTGGAATGGGCCAAAGAGTTTGGCGCCACCCACACCTGCAATGCCAACGAGGTCGACGCTGTCGAATACATCAAGTCCGTCACCGACGGCCATGGTGCCGACGTCTGCATCGAAGCGGTCGGCCACCCGGCGGTCTACAAGCAGGCCTTCGAGGCGCGTGACCTGGCTGGCACCGTGGTGCTGGTCGGTGTGCCGAACCCGAACGCGGTGCTTGAGTTGCCGATGATCGAGGTGTTCGGGCGCGGGGGTGCGCTCAAGTCGTCGTGGTACGGCGACTGCCTACCGAGCCGGGACTTCCCCATGTTGATCGATCTGTACCAACAAGGTCGGTTGGATCTCGACCGGTTCGTCTCAGAAACGATCACGATCAATGACGTCGAGGAAGCGTTCCACAAGATGGAGCGCGGCGAAGTCCTCCGCAGCGTTGTGGTGATGTGACGGTGATGTGACGGTGATGTAGTGGCGGTCGAGTTGATCACGACTGACGGGATCTTCGCTCTCGATGGGGGCGAATGGGAAGTCACCAACAACATCTGGCTAGTCGGCGACGACCGCCAAGTGATTGTGTTCGATGCCTCCCATGACCATCAGCGGATCGTCGACGGGATCAACGGCAGACGGGTGCGAGCGATCGTGCTGACCCACGGTCATAACGACCACATCAACGCCGCCGTCCCGTTGCGTGACGCCGTCGATGCCCCGATTTTGATTCATCCCGCCGATCACATGTTGTGGGAGGCCGTCTGGCCCGACCATTCTCCTGACCGCGAGGTCACCCCAGGTGAGACGATCCGTGTCGCCGGCCACGTGTTGGGGGTGCTGCACACGCCCGGCCACTCCCCAGGCTGTTGCTGTTTCTACGATGCTGGGTCGGGTGTCGCTCTCTCGGGTGACACGCTGTTCTGCGGCGGGCCTGGCGCTACTGGCCGCAGCTACAGCGACGAGCCGACGATCCTGCGGTCAATCATCGCCAAGTTGATGGCGTTGCCCGCTAACACGGTCGTCCACACCGGCCACGGTGCCTCCACCACGATCGGCGCCGAATACGCCACCGTGATGGCCAGAGCCGCCGAACTCGGAGTGACCTGACATGCCTGAGCGCGTTGAGGGCGTCGCACAACACTACGCATGGGGCGACACGGAGTATCTCCCGAATCTGCTCGGGGTCGCCCCAGACGGTCGGCCATGGGCTGAACTCTGGCTCGGTACACATCCGACCGGGCCGACCCGACTCACCGATGGTCGTCCGCTCACAGATCTGACTGGCCAGTTGCCGTACCTCCTCAAGGTACTCACCGCTGCCGAGCCGCTGTCATTGCAAACTCATCCGAACCTGGCGCAGGCGGCAGACGGTTTCGCCCGGGGGGTCTACCCTGACGCAAACGCCAAACCCGAACTGTTGTGTGCCCTGACCCCGTTCCAAGCGCTGTGCGGTCTGCGTCCCGTCGACTCGGCGATCGACCTGTTCGACGAACTCGGTCTCGATGAAAGTGAGATCGCCGGAATCGTCAAGGACGAAGGCCCGGGTGCGGCGCTCGAAGGTCTGTACCGAGGCACGATTGATCCGCTTCCGATTATCGATCGTTGCCAAACCAACGATCGGCCGGAGTCGGAATGGGTGCGGACGCTGGCGATCCGGTACCCGGGCGAGCCGAGCGTGGCGGCCACGTTGCTGCTCAACTACGTCATGCTCGAACCGGGGCAGGCTGTGCACCTCGAAGCCGGCAACCTGCACGCCTACTTACACGGGGCCGGCATTGAGCTGATGGGTGCCAGCGACAACGTGATCCGTGGCGGCTTGACCGTCAAGCCTGTCGATGTTGACGAACTGCTGCGCGTGGTTGACCGCACGCCCTTGGACGAGCCCGTTCTGCCGACCGCCTCGCACTACGACCTACCCGGAGCGCACGTCGCTTTGCGGCGACTCAAACCAGGCGCTCACCATCGGGCAATCGGCCACGAACTGGCGGTCGATATGAACGGTGGCACGTGGTATTACGCCCCCGGCGACCACATCGAGATCACCTCGGCGACCTACGTCGTCGTCCCAATGTTCTGAACGATTCAGCCGAGTTCACTCAACGTAGTCACAACGACGCTGAGAGTTGAATATAGCTTGACTTGAGTTTTCGTCCTCCACACCGTTCGATAGTGGGTACGTGTTCACAGTGAGCGCGCAGACCACAAAGGCGGATGAAATGAATCAGACTCACTCACGCAAACGTTCAAAGATCGGTTTACTCGTAGCCGGCGCAGTCGCCTGCGGCGTGTTCTCGGTCGGCTTAACAACCGGCACTGCATCAGCGGCCAAGACGCCGACAACGACCATCAAGGACTCACCGTCAGTTCCGTCAGCCAGTTCAGGGATCCGCTGGTGACCGCCAGGACCACCCGCGGCGGTCGTTGGTCCTAACCAACTGATCGCTAGCAACACAATCAAATCTGTCAGCGAGGTGAGCACAGAATTGCTCACCTCGCTGCATGATGATGCCGATGGTTGGCGGTGGACCACGATCCGGAAACGAGAACTGATGTGAACTCAGACGCTCGCGTCACCCAACGGCTGCCGCGTGAACACGCGGCGCGGATGACGTACCTGCTCGCTTCCGCAATGACGGCGCTAGCCGCTTTCGGGCTCACACAAATCGACCTAGATGTCACTCCTGCCGTCGGATGGTCGATCCCGATCTGGGGAGTGGCGCTGATCACGATCGCGTCAGGACCGATGGTGTTCGACGTTGAGTTTCGACGAGAGACGTACACGTTTACGTTCAGCGAAATCGTGCTCGTGCTCGGATTGTTCTTCGCCACACCTATGGCACTGATCGGCGGGCGGCTGCTTGGAGAATTCCTGTTCCTGACGATTCGCGAGCGCCAACCGATTCGCAAACTCGTTGTGAACCTGTCCGCCTTCCTTGCTGAAACCGTCGTGCTGGTTGGCGTTCAGCAAACGCTGCTTGGCTCACTTGACGCCCGTGAGCCCGTGAGCTGGCTCGTTGCCCTGATCGCCGTCGTTGCTGCGGAACTAGTCGGGTTTGCTGCCGTGGCGACGGCCGTTCGGTGGCACGGCGGTCCAATCACGTTCAGATCGATTTTGCAAATCGGGATGATCACCGCACCAGCGAACACCAGCCTCACGCTGGTGATTTGCGTGCTGCTCGACGTCGAACCGAAAGCCGTCCCCCTGCTGGCGGGTGTTGCCTTGTTCCTGCTTGCCACCTATCGTGCCCACAGCTCACTCCGTCAGCGGTACAACAGCCTGAGCCTGCTGTACGACTTCACACACCTCGTCAACGGAGCCCGCCAACCCGAGCATGTGCTCGACGCGATGCTCGCCCAGGCCAAAGATCTGCTCAGGGCCGAGCGGGCCGAGTTTTGGTTGTTCGTCGCGGGACACGGGGTCCAGCGACACATCGTCAACGATTCAGGGCACACCAAGGTCGATCAGGAGCTACCCGCCGGAATCGGCTCGATCATCACCAGTCACTTCACGCACAGCGGAGACGCATTATTGATCTCGAAGAACACCCGCTCTGCATCCGAACGCGCCGTGCTCACCGAGATTGGAGCCGAGGATTCGCTGATCGCGCCCATCTACGATGGCGACAACCTGATCGGATTCGTTGCCGTTGCCGACCGCCTCAGCGAAATGTCGACATTCGGCGAGCAGGACGCCCGGATGTTCGCCACACTCGCCCGCCACGCCGGTGTGGCACTCCAAAACGGTCGGTTGATCCAGCGATTGCACGATCAAGCACGCCAACGTGAATACGAGGCGCTCCATGATCCGCTTACTGGGCTCGCCAACCGAGTGCTCTTTGCCGACCGACTCGCGGCCCGATTCAAGGTCGGCAATCACGGACAGCCCGATATCAAGATCGCCTTGATGGACCTCGACGGCTTCAAGGAGATCAACGACACGCTCGGTCACCAATGCGGAGACAGGGTATTGATCGAGGTGAGTCGTCGGCTCGTCGCCGCGGTTAACGATCGGACGTTGGTCGTTCGACTCGGAGGTGACGAATTCGCCCTCTTGGCCCCGCCAGAAACTTCGCTCGCTGAAGTCGAGGGGATGTGTCGCACGATTCGAAGTGACGTGGCGGCTCCGATCCTGATCGACGAGATAACGGTCAACATGGGGGTCAGCATTGGAATGGCAACAGCGCCACGGGACGGTGACGATGCCGAAACCCTGATCCGCCGCGCCGACGTCGCCATGTACGCCGCCAAGTCGGGCCATGGAGCAGGGGTATGTTTCTACGACGCCGATCGTGACGAGAACACGCCAAGACGGTTGTCGCTGGCGCACGACCTGCGCCTCGCAGTCAACGACTGTCAACTCGGAATATTATTCCAACCGAAGGTATCGCTGATCGACGGACGTATGACGGGCGTCGAGTGTCTTGCCCGCTGGTATCACCCGACGCTGGGTGTGATAATGCCCGACGAGTTCATCCCACTCGCCGACCGAATCGGCGTCAGCGGTGCGCTCACGGCAGCGATGCTGACGAACGCACTCGAAGCAGCCGAGCAGTGGCACCTCCATGGGAACAACTGGGGTGTCGCTGTCAACGTCTCGATGCGCAACCTTCTTGACCCTGAACTGGTCGCCGTTGTGCGTCGCTTGGTTGGCCAATCCACTCTTCCCGCCAGCGCACTCACGGTCGAGATCACCGAAACGCACGTAATGTCCGATGCCGTTCGAACCGCCCATGTCTTGGAGGAACTGGCGTCGCTCGGTGTCCGACTGTCGATCGATGACTTCGGAACGGGCTATTCGTCGCTGGCGTATCTCCAGCGATTGCCCGTCGACGAGGTCAAGATCGATAAGAGCTTCGTTCAGGGTTTGACCGCGGGCAGTGGCGCAGACGCGATCGTCCGATCCGTGCTCGATCTCGCCCGCAACCTCGATCTTTGGGTCGTGGCCGAGGGTGTCGAGCACGTTGAAGCTCTGGAGAGACTGCGCTCGCTCGGTTGTCAGGAGGCGCAGGGCTTCTACTTCGCCAAGCCCATGTCGGCTCGAGACATCGAACAATTCGCGCTCGCCCAGGATCTCACCAGGCAAACCGAATATGGAGTATTAGCGACTGCACCCTCGACGACATATCTCGTGTCGAGTCGATAGCTCGATCGGATCGTCGGCACAACGATTTCTGGCCGTCACGGCGCTATACACCCAGCGCGCCTGCCATGGCAACCGTTCCGGCGATCAATGCCGTTGCCTGAACGTCGTTCAGGGCTGCGTATGCGGGGCGCAGCAACTCATCGGTCAGCGCTTCGGCGCGATCCCACTTCGCCCGATCCTCGTCAGTTGGCTCGGCAATTTCGCCCTCGGCCCAGCCGAACGTCCGTACGTCACCGGGTCGCTTGATCGCATGTGCAACCGGTGTCGAGAGACCAACCGCGACAATTGCCAGCAGGTGGGTGCTCCCGCGCATCTCCCGCAGCACCATTGCCTGATGCATCGCCGCTGCCGGCACGTCGGTCGGAACTGGTTCTGCACGAACTGCGGCAAACAAAGGCTTCGACGTTGCTTCCACATCTCCAATTACCTGAGTCGCGGCATCGACAAAACCGTCGAGACCGTCGAGCTCCGAGAACATCTTGCGACCAAGTTGGTGGGCACAATCGATGTACAGGCGGGCACAGTCGCGTGGTGCCATTCGCTGCTTGGCGGTGTTCCACATCTTGGCAATCAGACCCGGATGGAAGTACCCCCAGGCGCTCAGCACGACCTCTGGTTCGACATCACCGAGCACACCTCCGCGACCAAGAAAATACATTCGAAACCCGTCGAGCCCAGCTTGCTTGCCGCGCTCCGTCGTGTCCGGGTGAAAGTAGAACGCTGCGCCGATCGACCCGATTGCCTCGGTCGCTCGCATGATCTCGTGTGGGTCCATGCCAGCATGATCACACCCGCCCCATTTGGTCGGCGAATCAGACGAGTTGATGCGGTTAGCGGTTGATCGTCTTGCGGATCTCGACGATCTTCTCCCCGGCATGGTTGACATCGTCGCCCTGGGCTGAGAGAAGGGCGGACCGGTCCTTGGCGGCTTCTCGTTCTGCCACCGTGGTGTCGGCTTTGGCGATGGCTGCCTCGACGCCGTGCTCGTTGATGAACTCGGCCCATTCGACCAGCGCTTCGACCATCTCGTTCTCCGGCACCACCGCAATGTTGCGGCCCTTCACGAACAGGTGGCCGCGCTTATTACCGGCTGCGATTCCGAGGTCGGCCTCACGGGCTTCACCTGGGCCGTTGACAACACAACCCATCACCGCGATCTGAAGCGGGATCTGGCGATCGGCGAATGCGGCCATCGCCCGGTTGGCGATGTCGATCACGTCGACTTCGGCACGCCCGCACGACGGGCAAGCAATCAAGTCGACGTTCTTGCGCTCCCGCAAACCCAAGGCTTCAAGCAGTTGACGACCGGCCTTGGCTTCCTCGACCGGGTCGGCCGTGAGCGAGTACCGGATCGTGTCACCGATCCCTTCCATCAGCAGCGTGGCGATTCCTGCCGTCGCTTTTAGTAGGCCATTCGGGAGCGGCCCCGCTTCGGTGACGCCGAGGTGCAACGGATAGTCGGTGACTTCGGCGAGTTGGCGGTAGGCCTCGACCATCAGCGGCACGCTCGACGCCTTGACAGAGATCTTGATCGCATCGAACCCGACCTCGTCGAAGTAGGCGATCTCGCGCATCGCCGATTCGACCATTGCCTCGGGTGTCGGGCCACCGTACTTGTCATACAGCTCAGGGTCGAGCGAACCGGCGTTGACGCCGATCCGGATCGGCAGATTGCGGTCTCTTGCTTCAGTGGCAACGGCTTTGATGTGCTCAGGCCGCCGGATGTTGCCGGGGTTCAGCCTCAGGCCATGAACACCAGCCTCCATCGCTGCCAACGCCATCTTGTACTGATGATGGATATCGGCAATTACGGGGATCGGTGAACGCGGCACGATCTGAGCCAACCCCTCGGCGGCCTCAACGTCGTTGCAGGTGCACCGGACGATGTCGCAACCGGCCGCAGCCAAGGCGTAGATCTGCTGAAGTGTTCCTTCAACGTCAGCCGTTTTGGTGATCGTCATCGACTGGACCGTGATCGGAGCACCACCGCCGACGGCAACGCCACCGACGTGGATCTGACGTGTGTGCCTACGTTTGGTGGTCCAGTCGGCGACTTGCATGACTTAACCGATTGGGTCGGTGATGTCGAGATAGAGGCCGGACATGAATAGGAACAACAGCACGGTCATCACCGCCATCGCGAACGGCATCATCTTGGCAACGTCGGCGTAGTAGCGCTGACCGTTGCGCTCACGCAGGCGCTCGTAGGTTGCGACGGCGGCGTGACCGCCGTCGAGCGGCAACAACGGGAACATGTTGAACACACCGATGAACATATTGAGGATTGCCAACAGAAACAGGATCCCGAGCAAGCCCTGGGATTCTCCGACGTCATCCGACAGCCCGGTCACGCCGACCAGCGTGGTGGGTCGGGTCTCAAGGTCGTCAGTGGAACCCGAGAGATGCGAAAAGACGTTGACCGGGTTGAGCACTTTGACGGCACCCTTCGTCATCTCCCAAGACGTCGGAAAGATGTCGGTGACTGCATTGACCGCTGAGGCACCGACTGAGTGCTCGACTGTTTCGTAGTAGGACCCGCTTCTTACGCCAATGAACGATTTGCCGAAGAACTCGGATTCCTGATCTGGGTTGGAACCAAGTTTGATCGGAATCGTGATCGTGGCGCCCTCGCGCAGCACCTCGAAATCCACAATCTCGCCCGGTTCGCCGGATCGAATCAACAGACTCATGTCCTCGGCCGCGACTACCCGGGTCCCCGCAATCCCGACGATCACGTCCCCCGCCTGAATCCCAGCAGTTGCAGCAGCACCGACATCCTCGACGACACCGATCTCCGCCCCGTCACGCTGCACCGTCTCGCCATCGGCGACGTAAACAGTGAATAAGAGCACAATCGCGATCAGCATGTGCATGACCGAGCCGGCCGAAATCACCAGCAGACGCTTGGGATAGCTCTTGGACATATAGGTGCGCTGCTCGTCGGCCGGGTCGACGTCATCCATGTTGTTCATGCCGATGATGCGGACGAAGGCACCGAGCGGAAGCGCCCGGATGCCGTACTCGGTCTCGCCGCGCCGGAAGCTCCAGAGTCGAGGACCGAACCCAATGAAGAATTGGGTGGCTTTCATGCCTGACCAGCGAGCGGTCACGAAGTGCCCGAGTTCATGCAAGAAGATGGCGATCAGGACGCCAATCACGAATACGAGCCACCAAATGCTGAACAGGCCGAGCACACCGATCAACGCAATCACGCCGAACACGCCGGCAGCACCACGCCAGCCTCCGACCAACTCATCGTCGGCTTTCTCCACGACTGAGCCGCCAGCCATCACCTCGCTGGCAAATCGTCCGTGCTTACGTTCTTGGGTGTCGGTTGTCATGCTCGTCGTACCTCAAGTGGTCAGTGCAGTGGTTCAGTTCAGTGGTTCAGTTCAGTGGTCAGTTCGAATGATCTGTTCGGCCAGGCGCCGTGCGGTTGCA
>JANOTN010000151.1:0-7477 GCA_031416375.1 Ilumatobacteraceae bacterium | reverse complement strand
GCGCATCGCTGACTCGACCCCGATCAACGACCCTGGAGCGTTCGTTCCCGACGTCATGACGTTGAGGTCAGACCTGGAGTCGTCAGCTCCGTCGCACCGTGTGCTCGCAGTGGCTGCGGCCATCGTTGTCGTGGGAGTCGCGGGGCTCGTGGTCGTGGCGAACCGACCGGACACGAACGGAGCATCCGATGCGCCAACACCACCGTCGTCATCGATCGTTCCGAACACGACGTCGGCGAGCGCGCCGGCGATAACCGGCATCGCCACCACCGTCGAGCCGACGCTGGCCGTGGTCGGAGGAGATGTCGTGATGGACGATGTCTTGCCGCCGGGGGCGTGGACCGGGGCTCGCACGAGCGCCGTTGGGCAAAGCTTGTTGTTGTTCTTCGTCGGGGCCACCGAGTACGAGCCGGGTCAGTCATGCACGATGCGTTACGTCCCCATCGTCGAGGAGACCGAAACCGAGGTTCACGTCATGATACGCGGCGAACACCCGCCCGCCGCAGATGCCACGACGGCATGCACGTTGGTTGGCTATCCGCGGTCGGTCACCGTCGAGCTCGCCCAGCCGTTCGGTGATCGGACTCTGGTCGCGCTCGGTCAATCTCGCGGCGTCTTCGACGGCTCGACGCTCGCCGAACCACAGTGGATCCCCGACGGTTGGCAGCCCAGCTCCGAGTCCCCGGGGCTGCTCGACCCCGGAACCGCGACCTCATGGATCAGATCGTGGGCGCCACCGGTCCCGCCACCTGGCGAGGGCTCATGCCTCCTTGGTGCCAGTGGTCTCGCTCTGCTCGAAGGATCCCTCGACGACGTCAATCGCTCGACGCCACCAGCCGAGCAAACAATCACCGGCACCCACGACATCAACGGATCCAGCGCAACCTCGTCAATCCAAACCAACCGCAACATCACCCGGCTCGCCTGGACAACCGGCAACCGGAGCTACATTCTCTCCTCCTCACCCGCCTGTGACGGCGACCAACCACCATCCCTCGACATCATGCTGCGCTTCGCGCGATCACTCGGCACCTCGACAGACCGTTAGCAGCGCACCACCACGCTTCGTACCGGTACTCACGACGCCTGTTGGTGCGAGTGTGGCGGCGGATGCTGTTGCTGACACTCGTCAATGCGCCGGTGATCCTGGCCGATTGGCTGCTCCGAGTGCCTGCGGAGTTGATCGCCGTGACGCAACTGGCCGAGCCAAGCGGACTGCCGGGTTTCGGGCGTTGTGCGACCACGGGACCTGCGTGGTGTGGCTCGAAAGAGGGCAGCAGCTCGACATCTGGAATCAGGAGTGCCCACCGCGTTCCCCACCTGATGAGTGGAGAATTCACGATGGTCATGATTTGGTATCGATCCGCACAAACGGGACCACACAGCAGTCGCGGTGAATCGCTGCGAGGACGTACTCGGCAAGTGTCTCGTTCATGCCGGCAACGGCCAGATCGCGGAGTTGATCGCGTGGGCTGACCGGCTCGACGACGCGCACCGGACGTGGGCGATCGAGTCCGCCGTCGGGCCCGGCTATCTGCTGGCGCAACATTTGTTGGCAGCGGGTGAGCGTGTTGTCGACATCGGCCAACAGGTCGGACGTTCATAAATCATACTTGTATGGAAAGGCTTTGCGTACAACTATACTTTAGTTATGGCTCTGATTGTCTCCGCTGCCACCACCGAAGCGCTGGGCATCCTCGCAGCAGCGATCCGCACAGCGCGACTGCGACGCGGCTGGACTGTACGCGAGCTGGCGGAGCGGGTGGGTGTGTCCCACCCAACGATCATCAAGGTCGAGCGGGGCGACCCGACCGTCGCCGTCGGCACGATGCTCGAGGCAGCGGCGCTTGTCGGAGTGCCGCTGTTCGACGCTGACGCCGACGACCGTGACCGCTACGGGGCACACAAGCGCGCCGAGCTTGCGCTGCTGCCTACCGCAGCCCGCCCGCGCCGCAGGATCGACGATGACTTCTGAACCGAACACCGTGTTCGTGTGGATCTGGATGCCCGGCGAACTCGATCCGGTCGTCTGCGGCCGCCTCGACGACGATGCCGGACGGATCTCGTTCACCTACGCACGCTCTTACCAGGAGCGCGACAGTGCCGTCGCGGTGTACGAGCCCGAACTGCCGCTGCGGGTCGGGCAGCAGTACGCCGCGAGCGGCAGCCGACTGCCGCTGTGCATCGACGACGCGATGCCGGACTCGTGGGGACGTCGGCTCGTCAACCACAAGCTCGGGCAGCCGAACAGCGAGTTCAACGAGCTCACCTACCTGCTCGAGTCCGGATCCGATCGCATTGGTGCGCTCGACTTCCAACGCAGCTCCGACATCTACGTACCCCGCGAGGCTGGCCATCCGACGCTGGACGACATGGCGACCGCAGCCGAGCGGATCGAAGCTGGCGAGCCGCTCGATCCGGTGCTCGAAGCTGCGCTCCTTCGCGGCACGTCGGTCGGTGGGGCCCGCCCGAAGGCGCTGCTGAACGACCACGACCGGCGTCTGATTGCGAAGTTCTCGTCGACGACCGACACCTACCCGGTGGTCCAGGGCGAGTACGTCGCGATGGAGTTGGCACGCAGGGCCGGCGTCAACGCGGCACCCGTGGACCTCACCCGGGCCGCTGGCCGGTACGCACTGCTGGTCGAACGGTTCGACCGTGACCCAGACGGTCATCGACATCGGGTGGTCTCCGCGCTCACCGTCCTCCGCCTGACCACGTTCCCCGAGGGCAGGTACGCAACCTATGTTGATCTCGCCCACAGGATACGGGCGGAGTTCTCGCACCCAGACGACATGCTGCGCGAACTGTTCGCCCGCATCTCCTTCAACATCCTATGCGGCAACACCGACGACCATGGCCGCAACCACGCCGCGTTCGTCCACCCCGCAGGTCTCGAGCTCACACCCGCCTACGACATCTGCCCGCAGGCCCGGTCTGGGCAGACCGGCAGCCAGGCCATGGCGTTCGCGGCCGACGGCGAACGTGACGCACGCATCAGTGCGCTGGTGCCTGCAGCCGCCGTTTACCACCTCGACGCGGTTGACGCCCGCGGCATCGTCGACCACCAGCGTGCCGTGATCCGTGATAACTGGAGCGAGGTCTGCGACGTCGCCCAGCTCACCACAGCCCAGCGCAACGCGTTCATGGGCCGACAGTTCCTCAACCCGCACGCGCTCGAGTAGGAGGCAGCTACGAGGTGTCGTCGGAGGACACCCGCCGACATTGCCCACCTGCGACACCTGCTGATACGCGACCCGGTCTTGAAGCGCAACAAATGCGATTCAAGACCACCGGTTGGCCCCAATCCGATTTGTTGCGATTCAAGACCACCACCCCATCCCAGCCGAAACGACAATCGCCCGGAGGGCGATTCTTGGTAGCCCGTACGGGATTCGAACCCGTGCCGCCACCTTGAGAGGGCGATCCGGGCTGTTCGTCCCGTGCTGTCAGATGCCGTTCCGTATGGATTTACCAGGGCAAATGCTACTCGACGTGTCGTCGAATGTCACCCAATATTGCCAATGGCTGGCCCGTTCATTGGCAACGCCATTGGCAGTGCCGCCACACTTACGTTGTGGTCGCCACCAAAGTCGTATCGATACCGGGCGCCCACGCTCGTCCTCATCGGCAAGACCGATTGCCACGTCAGTGAACGCCACTGGCGCTGGAGCACTCGCCGTGGCAAATTGCCGGATCCCGGACTGGTGTGACGCCAGACGGTGGGTGTCGCCGTCGGGCGCGACTGGATTGGGTGGCGTTCTTGACCTCGCTCGTCGCGCAAGAGTGCTGCCGGGAGGCTTTACCTGTTGATGGATCAAGGGCGGTCGGACTTCGAGCAATTCGTAAAGGACGTCGAGCCGCGGATTCGCCGCGCCTTGGTCGCCGGGTTCGGGTCGGAGCTGGGTCGTCAGGCGGCCGCCGACGCGTTGGTGTGGTCCTGGGAACACTGGGACAAGATTGGTGGTCTCGAGAATCCAGCGGGCTATCTCTACAAGGTGGGCCGGACAGCGGCGCTGCGAGCAAGGGCCCAGGATGTCTCGATCGCGGATGTCTACCCGCCCCACGTCGATCACCAGCCCGTGTTCGAACCCCAGCTGATCCCTGCGCTCGCGGCGCTCTCGGAATCCCGGCGTGCCGCGGTGCTCCTCGTGCACGGCTTCGGCTACACGCTCCGCGACGCCGCTGAACTCCTCGGGGTCACCGCCTCGACGATCCATCGCGACTGCGAACGCGCTCTGTCACAACTACGAGTCCTGATGGAGGTCGAAGATGTCCACCAACCTTGAGCAACAGCTTATGCGCTTCGCCGAGCTGCTGGATGAATCCGCACCTACGATCACAGGCGATGAGATCGTCAGCGCCGCAGAGCATGCCGGTGGTAGCCCAACCATCATGCTCCGAGCACACCGGTCGCAACAGCGGTCGTCAAGAGTCGCAGCGTTCGCCGCGGCGGCGGTGCTCGTCGTCGGCCTCACCGGCTTGATCGGTGTCACCGTGTGGAGGAGCGACGGGCCTGAGAGTGTTTCGGACCGGCCCGACGACTCTCCGCCCCCGCGCCCGAGTGATCTGCCAGCAACAGGCGTCGTGTTCCGGCCGGAGGACGCCTTGACGGTTTCGCTGGCCACCGAGACGCTGATCGCCGAGTGCATGGCGGCACAGGGGATCGATTATCCGATACCGACGACCGATGAACTCATTGCCGGGTTCGGTGAGTGGCAGCCGCATGCTGTCCTCGGGATCCGACGGGCCGGCGCGGCACAACGGATCGGATACCACTCCTCAGGCGTGGGCGGCTTCGGCACCGCGAGCCAAGCGAACTTCGTCGAGCTCCTGGACCCGGCGCTGCGCGATCAGTACACCAGAGCCCTGGTCGGCCCGGACCTTGCCGAGGCGACAACGCCAGACGACGTCACCTTGACCCGAGAAGGGCGTATCACGACCGGCGGATGCACCGGCGTCGCAGGGGTGGCGTTGGGCAATTTTGTGGACCTCGACGAGCAGATGCGGGCTCGCGTGTACGACTCGGCGGGACTCGACGACGTCAGCCCCTCGGGATCGGGGTTCGAAGACGTCGCGATCAATGATGAACGCGTCAAGTCGTCGCTTGCGACATGGTCATCGTGCGTCGAACAGCGCACCGGCGAGCAAGCGTCGACGCCGGACGAGCTAGCTCGAAGGTATCTCGACGGTCGATACGACGCCTCGGCCACCGACGAAGAAATCGCAACCGCCGTCGCCGACGCCGATTGCCAACAACAAGCGCAACTCTGGACCACCTGGTACACCGTCGTGGCCGAACTAACGCGCGATCAACTCGGCGCAGAAGCACCGATCTACGACGACTGGACTCGCCTGAGGACGCAAGCCGTTCAGTCAGCCAAGGCCGTCCTCGACGATCGTGGCATCCAGCCCCCAGATCTCAACTGAATTCTTTCCCGCCGCTACACGCACCCCTATCGCGGCCTCGTGTCCACGAGACCAGCGCAGTGCGGCACATCATTGAAGGGTCTATCGCCACCCGAAACGCTTGAGATGTTCGTGCGGCCCGAGCCGCCGTCACTTCACGGCAAAGTAACTTGCGGCCATTTCTTTTCCAAGCCAACTTGTGAACCGTGGATGCGCGACTGATCGCCACGAGTGCTCGGAAACACAGCATCCCCGACGACGACATGATCCACGCCTTCAACCATCCGATCCTCCTCGACGACGGCTTCACGATGTTCCGTCGGTGCCGACACCGCCGGCAACGCTCTCGAAAACCGGCGTAGTCGACAGTAGCCACGGGCCGATCGTTATCCACGCCATCCCCGCTCGACTGAAGTACCTGAGGTGACCGCCATGCCCCGCACCGCCCAAGAGATCCTCGACGACGCCGACGAGCTCGCCGCCCGTTTCGAACAGCACGAACCTGGCGACGATGTCCGCGACGCGGACGCGCTGCGTACCGCCCGATATGCGTTCCTAGCGCGAGCCGATGCGGAACGCGCCCTGCTCAACGCCGTCGCGCTTGCACGACACGACGGCCACTCATGGGCGTCGATCGGTGCAATGGTGGGCACCTCGGGCGAAGCAGCACGACAGCGGTACGGGCAGACCGTCAACGCCAGCTGAGTCCACGTCATGCCAAGACCGGGGCATCACCTACTTTTGGCACCGTCGTTCAGAACCTCGGGTACACCATGCCGACCGCGGTGCCGACAACGTCTCTGATCAGGCTCCCTTGGCGAGTTTGGCGGCGTGCTGAAAGGACACATCGAGAACACTGGCGATGTCGCGAACCGGGATACCTTCGTCAGCCATCTCGTGAGCGAGGCGACGGGACAAGATGTCGACGACGGTACGCAACTCAGCCAGCTCGGCACGTTGCTCCCGCGTGGTTCGAATCAGTTCGTCGACCTCAGGGTTCACGACCGGAATCGGGCCGAAGACCTTCACATCGGAGACCGGAACGTCGAACGCCAGCGAGATCGCGTCTCGGATCATCATTTCGCTTTGTTCAAGTCGGCGTACCTGGGAATGAACGCCGGGTAGTTCCGGAACGCTCAAAGCCCACCATCCCCCACTACGGCGGGCCTCGGCGGTGTACTCGTGGCTGGGGTCAAACGTTGGTGCTCGTTTCGTCATGTCAGTCGTCCTTCGCGTCGCGGAGAATGCCCTTCGCAGTCAGTTCGTTGATCTCTCGATGGCGGGGCACGATCACGAATCGCTCTCCCAACCACACCTTGCTATGCGAGCCTCCCTCGGTCACTTCGAACTCGACACCACGGTCCTTGGCGAGTTGGCGAAGCTGCTTGAGAAGTTCGGCCCGCTTCACGAACTAAGTCTATCAGATGCGACTGTCAGTGTCTCTCGCGAGCGACTACAACGTGTTCCTACCGTCAAATATCGATCTCGATTCCCCGACTTCGTGACGCCTCGACGGCGATCGGTCGCATTTGGTCGAGGATCGACTCGATGACCTCGCGGTGGGCTTCGTAGGCGCCTTGGTGGTCGATCACTTCGTTGTAGGCGTGGTGGTGTTGTTCGAGGCGGGCGGCGAATATACCCCAGACTCGTCGACCGTTGGCGTGGTCGGGGATTGGGCCGAGTTCGTCGATCGCCCAGTCGGGTTGTTCGAGGCGCAGGCTGTGGGCGCGGATGTGGATGTCGTTCCAGATTGTCTGCTCGACTCGGTCGAGGTCGGCGTTGTCTCCTTGGTTGGCGTGGCCGTCGTTGACGAGCTGGTTGAGTTCGTAATCGTCGGCGAACAGATCGCGCAACTGTTGGCCGGTTAGCAATGACGGCGGCTCGATCACCTTTCCGCCGAGTTCGGCTTGGCGGGTGTGGGCGGGCTGGTCGATCCAGTCGGTGGTGAGGCAGCGGGTGAGCACGTCGGTGGCGGTGTCTTCGCCGGTGGTGGCGACGAACGCCATGTTTTGATCGCGGCCACGGGTCATCGGGACGTAGATGTTGCGGACGTCGGTCGAGCTGTCGA
>JANOTN010000150.1:0-4174 GCA_031416375.1 Ilumatobacteraceae bacterium | reverse complement strand
TGAATGTGCAGCCAGCCCTCGGCAACGATCCGATCGTGGCGTTCACGGTTGATGACTTCAACGAGATGGGCGTCGCACCCTTCGGGGGAAACCCGGCCGGGCTCGACTCTCTCGCCGAGCTGGCAACGTTCTCCTCGACTTTGGAGAGCTGGCACAACACCGCCCACGGTGGCATCGGTGCTTCGACCGGTGTGCCGATGATGGACCCCCGCCAAAACATCTTCTTCCGACCATTTTGGCAACTGCATTTATACATCGATGCACTATTCACCACCGTGCTCGGCCAGTACGGTGCTCGCAACCATCCCGGCCAGTTCGTCACGGACAGTGCCGTCGCCGCGCACATTGAAGCCGCCCATCATGGGTGGGTACCCCGAATCTGACCGGCTTGCAAGGTGGAGGTTGACAGGTGGCAGCGCGTTGTGCGCCGTCATGCTCAATGAACGTGTCGGGCAACAGCTGGTCAGGACAGCCCGACCCTGCTCACCGCCGCTCAGCAATGTGTTCGCCAGTTCCGAATCGGTGCTGCTCGGATCGCGATCGCGTCAGCGAAGAGTTCATAATCGAGAACGACTTCCCCTGGCGATACCTTCGAGCCGCTCGATTCAACGCGACGAGATCACAAAGGTTGCTTCGACCCTGTCGGAATCCCCGACTCCGCGGACCGTGATCGGTATGTCACGAGATCCGGTCACGTCGCCCGTAATCTGGCCCGTGCCCGTGTCATATGTAATATCGAGCCGCTTTTTCCCATCGACGGGTGACAGATCGCACAGGTCGTCTCCGGATAGAGCGTCGTGATCCCAGATTTCGAGTCGTATCGGAATCCTCCGATGGTCGTCGCTCGAGAGGGCTAGCCCGAACAGCCAATTTGGTGACACGTCCGTTCGATTATCCCGATGTTTGCTCTTCGAGAATCCTGCACCGCTCATTCGAACTCTGGCGTAATAGTCCCCTGTTCCTTGAAAAATACCCGGATCTGGGTCATCGATCTGCTTCACATTTTGAATCGTCAGGTATACAAACCGGAGTGGGGGAGCCACGGTCGGCCCCGGAACCTGCCTCGACGGAACCTGAAATCCGAGATACCCCGCTTCGTCCATTACCTTCACCAACCAGCTGTAACAGTCCATCCCTCGGACGTTGCCTTGCTCGGTGTTGCTGTTGTGGGTGCTGGGACGACACAGCTCCGTCGGTGTCCCGTACGTGTCGTCCATCACACACGCGTTGGAAGAATCACGTTCCGCTTTCGTAGCAGGGCAGTTCGTGCTTGCGCCGCCTTGACTTACCTCGTACTCATCTTTCAGCCCGGTCCAGGAGTGTAGGAATTCCATGAGATATGCACCGACCGATGAAGATTCGTTCACCTCCCAGTGCTCAGGGCTGTTCGGCCGACCGTCGGCGTGTCCATGCGCTCCATGCATGTCGGTGCGGTGAACGTGGCCGACGCCCGTGCCTTGGGGGGACAGTTCACTTCGATCATCGTGAATCAAAAAGCGACCGATTCGCCACTGGCCGTCGGTGCAGTCGTAGAGACGGTCTGCAAAGTCGCCCAGCTTGCTCTCCACTGTTCCGAGATCGGACGATGAAGAGTTCGCATTCCAGAGCAGTCGAATAGGAACGTCCGAAACGAGAGCTTCTGAAAGCGGCCGACAATTCGGCAAATCGTCCAGGTTGTCAACGGACTTGTTGTTTGCACGGGTCCGGAGGTACGGTCCAGAAGGACCGTTCACCACTTGGATGGTGGCTTGCTGCCCGCCAGCTTCGACGAAGTAACGGTGTGTCTTCGATTGGATATCGAGAACCGCCTGAGCGGTCAGCCTCGAGTACCACGCCATTTTCGGGTTGCACAGCCCAGTTATATCGCCGTCGGCATTCTTGCCCGTGTGTGTCACCCGACGGTTGGCCATACCACGCCTCCTGCTCTCCCGAACTTGTCAACTTACACCTTCCTCTGGCGGCGTCGAGATGTCAACCGACCGGGACCTCGTCGTATGATCAACCTCAACAAAACCGGTGCGAGCAACGAGAGTCTTGAGGCCCGATGGGCGCGGCTCCGAGACGATCTTCGACGGCATTGACGTGTAAGCGCAGTCGGCGACCCGTTCACGGCCGTCTGGGGTGTAGTCGATATCGGCCCATGCGGTGTCGTCGATCTTCGGCGATCACTGCGGCGATCCCCTTGGTTGATGGCGTTCACGGCCATCGTGTAACGCACGTCGAGCCGGTTCGACGTGACGATCGTGTTGTTGGACCAGAACCCGGAATCGACCCGCGCCGCCAACTCGCCGGTCGCTCCGGCGCGGCGGGCGCGGGCTTCGTCGGATGAAAGGGAGCGCACCACGCTCGTGTTCGCTTGTCTTTTGTGCATCCGGGTTTGCAACAACCTGGCTGGTGTCGGCACGCGTTTCGAGCAGCGGTCGATGTCCCAACTTCTTCGTGTAGCCGCAGCCGACGCCCTGCTTGTGCTTGCCGTCGACCTCACAGATCGTGGAATCGATATCGATCACCACGGCTGATCTCCCGGTCCGGCACCCACCGCCCAGGCCCGTTCCAACACCGGCATCCCGTAAGCGTGAAGCAGTGCTGGCGTTGCCTCGAGGAGTGCGTTCGCTTGTTCGACTGTGAGAGAATCGGCCGACATGTAGTCGATGCATCCGTCGAGGAGACGAGCTGCCTTCGGCGTCGATGCGAGCAGCAGAGGTGCGGTACTGGGCGGGCGGCGTATCGCGTGGCGGCATGTATCAGCCTGCTTGCTTCGCGCTCTGTGTCGGCAGGGAGGTGTTCCATGGTTCTGGCTTCACGATTCGTGTTCGTCGCTCCGTCGCTGTTGCTGGCGTTCGGTAGTGCGCAGTTACCGGCGACGCCTGTCGTGCCGGTCGACGACCCGACCGACTTCTTCGAGGTGTTGGGGGACCCGACCGCGATTGCCCGCCAGATCGACGAGACGATCGGGGCCGTGCTGCGGGAGTGCATGGCGGCGCAGCAGCAGATTCACGTCGTCAGCACAGATGCCAGATTTGACATTGAGGATCTGACCTTCGAACAGACGCTCGACCGGACGCTCGAACGTTCGTTCGGCGATCTCGTGGCGGTCATCGTGCCGGAGGTTCTCGCCATCGACCCTGAGCGGCTCGACGATCCGACCCTGATCGAGCGCGACGACCTGCTGATCGAGACCGATGTGCTTGTCGACTCGAACCTGATCGACGTCGCCGCCGCACCCGACCTCGTCATCGCCCGTGAGACCGACGTCGGCCTCAGGCTCGAACCGGCCGCCGAGGGCTACGGGATCGGGCTCACCGCCTACGAGACCGCCGAACCGGACCCGAACATCGAACTCGTGGCACAACTCGATCGGGTTGAACTGATCGAATACGAGACAGCCCTGTTCGGCAAGCCGATCGCGGAGCTCGGGCCGGACGAGACCGGTGGATGCGCGCAGCGCAGCCTGGACTTCCTGATCGCCGAGGTGGTCCCTGAACTGATTGCCGCCGATGTCGAGCTGGCGGCGCTGGAGCTGGCGATCGGCGACGACACCAACTTTCAGGTAGCCGCCGAGGCGTGGTCGGAGTGCGTAACGGCGAGCGAGATGAGCGGAGTCGGGGACCTGCGCACACCCGACGACGCGATCGCGCTCTCCCGCCAGAAGTTCGAACAGGCTGGCAACGACGCCGGTCTTCTCGATGCGGCACGGGCGTTCGAGTTGCAGCTCGCCGAGATCGACTTCGGCTGCCGGGCCCGCACCACCGACCTGGCAATCGCAGCGGTCATCGCCGATGCCGGCACGCCGTACGTAGCCCGCTCACAGGCGGCGATCGCATCGATCAGGGAGGCAACGCGATGAGCACCCGCACGACGGTGGCATGGGTGGTGACCACAGCGCTGACGCTGAGCGCGTGCAGCGGTGGCGACGAGCCGACGGCGAGCGACGAGGCCGCCACCACTACCGTCACCACCACACAAGGCAAGACCAGTTCGACCGAAACGTCCACAACACAGGCGTTGCCATGCGAGCCACCGGAGCTGCTGCCTGACCAACGGGACGAGGTCAAAGTGCTGATCTCTGAGACCGCCATGGCAAGTTTCGTCTCGCTGCGCCACGATGGCGGCTACGTCGCCAACCACTGCTGGCACATCTGGACGACCGACGACTGCTCGGCGCCCGGGTTCG
>JANOTN010000149.1:0-9280 GCA_031416375.1 Ilumatobacteraceae bacterium | reverse complement strand
GTGTGTCGTCGAGGACGACGGTGGCGATTCCGACGAGGTCATCTTCGTGTGCGTGCCGGCAGCCGATGTGGTGCTGCACGACAACTGGCAGGTGTCGGGCCTGTGCGCCACCGGCAGCGTCGACTTCGAGTTGAGCGACGTTTTCGTGCCGGACCATTTCGCGCATCCGTTCCAGCCGAAGTCGAAGCATGCAGGCAGCCTCTATCGCCTGCCGACGCGGTCGATCTTCGCGTGGACCGTGGCGACGGTACCGCTGGGCATCGCCCGTGGTGCGATCGACGAGTTCGTCCGGATGGCTGGCTCCACGAAGCGGCGAGGTGACGCGGTGCCGATGGCCGAACGCGAGCTTGTGCAGTCGCAGCTCGGCCAGATTGAGGCGCGAGTCAGCGCGAGTCGTGCGTATTTGCGGCAGTCGATGACCGAGTTGCTCGATGCCGTGGAGGCCGACTCGAACCTGGAGGGTCCCCGAGCGAATCTGCGGCTCGCTTGCACGTACGCAGGCCAGTCGGCGATGTGGGCTATCGGTCTCCTCACCGAGATGGCCGGTGCGATTTCCATCTCCCGATTGTGCCCGCTCGAGCGATACGAGCGTGACGCCCGCGCTGCGGCCAAGCACATCGCGATGAGCCCCGTCGCGTACATCAACGGCGGAAAGCGTCTCCTCGGACACGACCTGTCGACGATCCCGTTCTGACTGTCTCACCCCTCCATCAGGTCAGCTACCGATCCCGAGGCGTTCGACTGGCTGCAACTCCGGCAGCCCCGCGACCGAACGTCGAGATATTCCAAGCCGCGTTGTCGACGACCGAGCCACGCCAAGTTGGGCAGCTGCGGTGGTCAGGAGCAACAACGACCGTGACGGAGGGGCGTCACCAACGTGACGTTCAGGGACGAATAAAAACAACGCAGAACTTCCTCCACCTCGCGTGAGCGCGGCAGCGCCGATCGGCGCACCCGAGCTCGCCACTATCCGGCGGTATGTGGCGGTTTGAGCAGCGGAACCCAGGCGGGAATATGGGACGTTCGATTTGGGCCGCGGTGCAGTGCCGTCATGGCGGGTCGGTGCCGTGCTTTGGAGGGCCGTTACCGGGCGTTGTCGACCGCGGATACATTGGTGAGCTTGGGCTCCGCGGTGTCCTCGGCACAACGGCGACGTTCTCGGGCAAGGCCTAGGGTTCCGCGGAACGAGGCCCCGGTTTTTGGGCCTCGCCCGTCGCTTCGGATGGGCCAGCCGCGAGGCAGGTGCTGGTATGTCTCGCGGGTGACGTGGCGATCGAGGATGCGGATGAAGCGCAGCCATTCACGAGGCTTCGGCGAGCCGCGCTCGCGCCGAACATGTGCGGCGCCTTCGCGCCTCCGGCTGAACGGGCTGACGAGTCTCGGAGACAAGTATCTTTGATTCAAGATGCTTGACACGAGTACAAGTGGCTTGTACCATGACCACATGGAAGCAAGTAGCTTCCCCTCACAGAGAGAAGACCACCATGAGCGCCACCCTGACCGTTCGTCACACCGTCGCCGACTACGCCACATGGCGGGCCGTGTACGACAGTGTCGACGCCCTCCGCTCCACGCACGGTTGCACCGCCGAGCAGGTGTTCCGTGCGCCGGGCAATCCCAACGACGTGTTCGCCACCCACGACTTCCCCTCCGTCGAGCAGGCGTCGGCGTTCGCCGCCGACCCGGCCCTGGCTGCGGCGATGCAGCGCGGTGGCGTCGCGTCGGAACCGCGAATCGAGATCTTCGAGCGTGTCTGACGCACGACGCCCACATCGGCGAGGGAGAGCCAGTGCCATCCCGATCTCCCCCGCCGCGCTGGGTGTCGTGAAAGTCGACGCCGATTTCACCCAGGAGTACCCCGACGGCAACCCGCTCACGGCCGAGGTACTCGCCACCCTCATCCGCGCCGGCAACGCGATGAGCATCGAAATCGAACGAGCGATGCTCGCGACGTTCGATGTTCCCCAGAGCGTGCTGAACAGCCTCGCCGTCGTCGAGGGTGCCGAACGGACCCTGACGCCGAGCGAGATCAGCGAGCGGACGCTGACCTCCTCGGGCACCATGACCGGCACGCTCGACGCGCTCGAATACAACGGCTGGATCCGCCGGATCCCCAACCCCGACGACCGACGCAGCGTGCTCATCGAGATCACCGACGACGGCCAAGCCGTCGCCGACCAGTTCCTACCCGGCATCCGACGCGTCGAGCGGGCCCTGCTCGCCGAGCTCACCAGCGCCGAACTGGCAACCCTGCTCAAGCTGCTCGCCAAGGCCCTCCGCGGCGCTGCCACCGTCGCCGCCAACGACCCGATCCCGCTCGAAGGCCGACGCAATCGGCCCAAACGGCCGCGCTGAACCCACACCGCCAACCGAGCACCGTTCTCGTTCCCGGCGGGCTCGTTCGACGCGCCCCGAGCGACCCACGTGAACGCCACGCGCCGGCCAACCGGCGCACACCACCCACGCGCAACCAACACGAGAGAAGAGACCGACCATGAACGCAACCCAGATCAACCAGCTCGAACACGTCGCCGACGTCGTCACCGTCCTGGTGACGACGTCGATGCCCTACGGCCTCCTGCAGCCTTCACCGTGTGCCGGTTGGACCGGACGCGACGTCGTCAACCACATGGTCGGTGGCGCCGACCTGTTCACCGGCGCCGCCGGCGAGCCCGTCCCGTTCCCCGACTGGTCCTCCATGCCCGACTGGCTCGGCACCGACCCCGCCAGCGCCAACCGCGACGCCGCCAACCGCGCCATCGCCGCCTTCAGCGCACCCGGCCTCCTCGACGGCAACGTCACCATGCCCTGGGCCGAGATGCCCGCCGCGTTCGCACTCAACATGCTCGTTGCCGACCACATCACCCACGCCTGGGACCTCTCCCGAACGACCGACCTTCCCCTCGACATCGACGAGGCAGCGATCGAGGTCGCCTTGGCAACCTGCCAGGCCTCCGTGTCACCCGAGTTCCGCCAAGCAGGCTTCTACGGGACCGAACAGACCGCCCCCCACGACGTCACCACGCTCGAACGCCTCGCCGCGTTCACCGGCCGCACGCTCTGACCCGGCTCCAGAAGGAACACGACCATGAACACGACCATGAACACGACAGCACCTACCCACTCACACAGCGACGCCGACACAGCAACGACCGCGGCCACACCGAGCCCCGAGCACATCTTGCAGATCGGCTTCGGCTTCTGGGCGTCCAAGACCCTGCTCAGCGCCGTCGAGCTCGACCTGTTCAGCCTGCTGGCAGACACTGGCATGACCGCAGGTCAGATCGCTCAGGCGATCGGCCTGCACGACCGCAGCCGCGACGACTTCCTCGACGCGCTCGTCTCCCTCGGGTTGCTCGCCCGCGACGGCGACGGCGCGACCGCCCACTATCGGAACAGTCCCGACACGGCCCTGTTCCTGGCCAAGCAGTCGCCGGCGTACCTGGGTGGCATGTTGGAGATGGCCAACGCCCGGCTGTACGGCTTCTGGGATGGTCTCACTGAAGCGTTACGTACCGGACAACCGCAGAACGAGATCAAGTCGGGCGCTCCCGGACTGTTCGAGGGCGTCTACAGCGATCCCGTCAAACTTGAGGGTTTCCTCAACGGCATGCAGGGACTCCAGCTCGGGGCCTTCTCCGCCCTCTGCGCAACCCTCGATCTGAGCCGACACCACACGTTCTGTGATCTCGGGGGTGCCAACGGTGCGCTCGCAGCGATGATCGCCAAGGCGAATCCGCATCTCCGCGGCGTCACCTTCGATCTGGACCCCGTCACACCGATCGCACAAGCCAACCTCGAACGCCATGCTGTCCAAGACCGTGTCACCGCGGTCAACGGAGACTTCTTCACCGACGCCTACCCGTCAGCCGACGTGTACTTCATGGGCAACATCCTTCACGACTGGAGCGAAGCCCAGAAGCTCGCGCTGATCACCAAGGCCTACGAGGCCCTGCCCGCAGGCGGCGTCTTCGTCGCCATCGAGAACGTGATCGATGACGAACGGCGGGCGAACACCTTCGGTCTCCTGATGTCACTCAACATGCTCATCGAACTGCCCGAAGGCTTCGACTACACCGGCTCCCAGTTCGACCGCTGGGCCCGCACCGCAGGCTTCACCCACACCGAGATCCGCCCGCTCGCCGGACCCACCAGCGCCGCCATCGCCTACAAGGCCTGAGACGGTCTGAACCGGTCACGTCGACCTGCCGATGCGGCGCCGACCTCCGGGTCGCGGGACGCTGCCGCGCCCGCGGCCAACAGGCGGAACGTCCCGCAACGTCGCTTCCGGGCGACCGACCGTCGGCGGGCGGGACACGATCGGCGCACGCGGCGAACCCGCACAGTTCGTGCATCCGCCACCCGCTCTGAGGCACCAGGGATCCGGCTAAGTCGAGCGGCGCGCAGCTCGCCTCGAAAGCTACCAAACCCAAGAGGCCGCGTAGCCAGCCTGTCCGGAATCAGCAGGGCACTCCAAGGAGGCCTTTTTGGTGGACGCGAACCCCTCACCTCGACACCAACTCGGTGGATCCAGACTAACAGGTATCAACATCGCAGCAACAACGAGTCTCCAAGCGCGAGGACGCAACCGGACCGGTCCTCGCATGCAAGCACTCAGCAACACGACTCGCCCACCCGGCCGCAGCGCGGTGGTCCCAGAACACCGATCACCGGCACGAAGCTCAGGCGAGCACGAAACCCAACATCCATAACCACCCTCAACTCGCCGGACGAATCAACACCACTCCCTCTGATCAGGAGACTACGAGCCCACTGTCCGGGAAACCCAGGGCACTCCAGGGTGCCCAAAGCGTGCGCCCCACGGCGATGGCGCGAAAGTAGTGGCTCGATGAATTTTGATCGCTTATGCTGGTTGGCGTGAACCTCGCTGGTCAGTTTGTGCGGCGGACCTTCGGCGGCTCATTTGTGTTCCGGATGCTCATGTTCGCGTTTGCTGCGCTATTCGGTGGGCCAGCGGTGGTCGGAGCGGTGGTCGGAGCGGCGGTTCTGCTGGCCACGTTGTTCGACGGTGGCTTGCGACCACGCCAACTGATGGACACGGCCGGTGTGGTGTTCGGGGGCGGCCTGTTCCTCGCACTCGCTGCGATGTGTCTGGCGCTCGGAAGACGGCGAGTTGTGATCTCCGCCGAAGGTGTCAAGTTGGTCGAGCTGCGGCGCACACGACTCTGGACGTGGTCGCAGATCGCGAGCGTCGAAATCGGGGGCATCGACCCAGATGCTGGGATGGTCCATTGCCCGCGACTTGTGCTCGCATCCGGCGAGAAAGTCGATCTTCACGCGGCGACCAGTGTAGGCTCGAACACGTTGTCGGACGCCGAGCAAGTGACGACCGCGATCCGCCAAGGCATGCTCGAACACCGCCACTCGACAACGTCTTAGGTCACACGGGCGTGCGCAACAAAGTGACATCGCTGCCTGGTTCAACGCGACTGTCGATTCCTCCTGCTCCCGGTGCTGCCCGCTAGTCGTGAGGGGTGGGGATCTAAGCCTTAAGCTTGCGATTAAACCTTGGGTGCCGGGTCAGGCGGCTTTCTTGATGACTGGGTGGCGGGTTCGGGGCGGTTTTCGGGTGCCTTTGGGGCGGCCGGGGCCGGCTCGTGAGGGTTGTGGTGGGTTGGCGGGTGTGCCGAGCGTGGCGGCAAGTGCTCGAAACCCTCTTCGGACGCGGTGTGGGGTGAGCAGGCTGGTGGTGAGTGGGCGTTCCCAGGGGAGCCGGAGGTCGGCCACGATGGGGCGGGCGAGGCGTAGTTGGGTGTAGGCGGCGGCGATGCGCCAGGTCCAGCGGTCGGCTTGTTCTGGGGTGCGTAGCGATGGGATGGTCCAGCCGAGGGTGTTCTTGGCGAAGCGGAAGGTGTGTTCGATGTCGAATCGGCGCAGGTAGGCGCGCCAGCACTGGTCGAGGTCGGGGGTGCCGGGTCCCGACCACCACAGCCAGAGGGTTTTCTTGGCGCGGGCGACGGGTCGTGGGAGGTGTTCGACGTCGACACGGATGACGGTGCCGGTCACGATTGGTGGGGTCGTGTAGCGCTTCCACTGTCCGGGAAACCCAGGGCACTCCAATCAACACAACGCCGCCAGACCCACGACCCCCGGAGCCGATCGGTGGATCGAGGCTGAGTCACCATGCTCCCACCGGGAAGGAAGACGTCATCGTCACTCACCAGGATCTTGATGCTGTCGAAACCCTTGTCGGACTTCTCATGAACCCACTTCACACAAGACTCGGGGCCCTGCCAGTCCGATACCAGGTGTCCGCCAGGGCGCATGGGCGAGTTGTCGCGCTCAGCGCCACAGGCGTGCAGTCGTAGGCCGGGTACGACGCCGCCGCGTATCTTGTCGCGCAGCACGACCTCGACCGGCATATCCAGCAGCGAGCCGGCGGAGTATGCCGAGGTGAACCCGGCGTCGAGGAGAATTCGAGCGTTACGTTCAGCCCGAGCGAGTTTCGGGTTCGAACCCCTTGATGTTGCTGAAGTACGACACATCGACGGGCGGGTTGAAGGTCGGGTCGAGATGTCCGATTGCCGACGGGAACGTCAGGTGGGCATGTGATTCGATCAGCCCCGGCGGGGCCGTATATCCCGCACAGTCGACGACCTCGTGGCCGTCATGGAGGTGTGGATGGTGACCCTGTCACACCTCCACGACACGGTCACCGTCAATGACGATCTCCCCGGGAAACGACGAGGCGCCGGTGCCGTCGAAGATCCGTCCAGCGGTGAAGACAATATGGCTCATCTGGCTACATCCTTTTCGTTCAAGTCGCATCAGCGAGCGCTGCGCAAACGACGAATTGTGAAACGGCATCGACATCACCGACATGGTCGACGACTGATTCTGTCGAGCCTACGCAACGTCCGAGCGTGACATCGAAACACGCGCTATCTGACCCGCTCAGCGATGACGCGCCTGCGCCTACCCGCGTTGTCCCCGGTTGCCTTGAATGAGCTCGCCCGGCTAATCGGAGTCGACCCTGTTGAGGTCTACCGCGTGACATCCGGCATCCGTTCTTCGTCACGGAGGTCCTTTCGTATGGTGGGGCGGACATCCCGGCGGCGGATGGTGAACGTCCTGGCGATTCGCTTTGGCTCGGAGTTGCCGAGGCTCAGGCTCCACCGGCTCGGCGCGCCGATGAGACCGGACTGTTCGAGTGCGACGATCCGGCGAGCGACGGTGGGGTGTGTCGAGAAGAACTCGGCAATCCGCAGCCGCCGGCTGCGTAGGTCGTTGCTCAGTCTCCGGCGCACGTCATCTTCGGATGACCCCAGGGGTTCGGTCACTGATTCGCTCGACCGAAGGTGCATCAGCCCGAGGGTGTTGAGCGAGGCGAAGCGCCGATCTTTCTTCGCCCGGCGCCGGTCTGCCTTGGGATCTACCATGCCGGAATTCTCCACAACTCGACTGCGGCCCTCCTTTACCTCTCTCGCAGCTCGTGTGACCATCACGAGTGCAGAGGCGAGCGCATCGCCGTTGCCCGTGCACTCGCAGGACCAGTGATCAGCGGCGTATTCGCGTGATCGACTGAGGGCCAAGATCATCAGCTCAGAGAGCAGGTACAGCAGGTAGAGGCCCAATCCGAACAAGGCAAGTCCTCCCTCGTCGTCGTCGCCGTCAGCGTCGTCACTTGACTCGACCAGCACCCGAGCGGTCAACGAGAGAAGGATCGGGACGACAACAATGGCGGTCATGACCAACGCATCGCGGTGCTTCACGTGCCCGAGCTCGTGGCAGACGACGGCGTCGAGCTCGTCGTCTCCGAGGCGATCGACCAAACCTGTGGTCACGACGACATGCGACGACTTGGTTGTGCGACCGAACGTAAACGCGTTCGGTGTCTCGTCGTCGACGATTCCGAGACAGACAAGCGGGAGTCCGGCGTCGGCGCATCGCCGGGACACGATCTTGCCGACTCGGTCGTCGACCGAGCCTGGCGTGGTGAGATACCGAACACCGTCATGCGGAATCGGGCGAGCACCGGTCAGCTTTGCGATCACCCACGGCGCAGCGAGCCATTGCAGGCCTACGACGCCAGACACGACGACGAGAATGCCGAATCCTGCCGAACCCAGGAATCCGACGGTGATGGCTACTGCCGCGAGGGCGGCGACGATCAACGGAAGCAGCGATAGCAAGATCCGACGAGGTAACAGCATCATGTGAGAACCCCTTTCACTGGTGATGCCACCAATGTCGCGCTCAAGGACCACCCCGCAACATGGCTGCGGGGTCACGTCTGGGCGCTGAAGCAGGAAGGTAAAACTCACCGTCAGGGTAGGCCCGGCAGCCGGACTCGGGCTCCGACCCCGCGCTGTCGGCCCGGCCGTTTAGGACAGATCGGGCTGACGTTCAGGCAACGAAAGTCGGGCCTCCACGTCATGGCCGCCGCCAACCGTCGCGAAATAGGTTACGACCATGAGTGAGACGAACGAGGAGGCGGTGCTTCCCATGGGTCTGACCGACAATCCGGACGAGGGTGGTCCTGCGCCTTGGCCGGCGCCTGGCCCGATGTCCGACCAACGGCCGAGGCCACCTGGAAGGTGGACAAGGGCCTGACGTGTATCGCAATCACGCTTGACACCAACTTGACGGGCGCGATCGAGGCGGCCGGTTCGATCCGAGCGCTCACCGGAACACCGACGACCGATGTCGGCACCATCCAGTTGATCGATGCCAGCGAGGTCGGGGACTGCTACCGCCTTGGCCAACGTTTCTTCGATCCGACGAGTGAAGCGTGGTCGGCTTACGGGCGGGTGGCACCGTGCACCGCGCTCCACAACGGCGAGGTGGTCTTCGCCGCCGAGGACCACTTCGCCGGCGAGGCGTCGCCGCCGACTTCACCCACCCTCGTCGAGCAGTTGTGCATCGCAGAACTCGAGCGTTACACCGGCCAACCGTACGATCGGAGTTCGTTCGAGTTCTACTACCTCTATCCGAGTGCAGCGACGTGGGGGCTCGGTGACCGTGGCCTCACCTGCTTGGGAGTCACGCTCGACGACAGCTCAACGGAGGTCATCGAGACGACCGGCTCGATGCGCGCAGGGTGACGACCTGCGCCTTGGCCCGGTTAACGGCTACTTCGAGAGCCCTTGCAGGTCGCGCAACGTAACCGCGCCGGTTTGGATCGCCTGATTGGCGAGCAAGACTCGACGCGATTCGCCGGGACGTGGGTCGATGCCGAACTTGTCGTACATCCGGTCGAGATGTTGCTTCACAGCTGACTCTGTGACGAAGAGAGCATCGGCCATCGAATGCACAGACG
>JANOTN010000148.1:0-14258 GCA_031416375.1 Ilumatobacteraceae bacterium | reverse complement strand
TGGCGTGATGTCCCCGAGATCACCCATTTCGTCGCTGGGCTCGGCACCAGCGGCACCTTGATGGGAGCCGGTCGGTATCTCAAGGAGCAGAATCCCGAGATTCAGATTGTGGCGATCGAACCGCCGTTGGGCGAGCGCGTCGAAGGCCTACGCAACATGGACGAGGGTTACATCCCGCCCGTGTTCGAGAACTGGAACGGATTCGAACTGCTCGACCGCAAGCGGGTCGTCCGCCCGCGCGAGTCGATTGAGTGGACCCGTCGATTGGTCAACGAGTGTGGCATCTTCGCCGGGCTCTCGTCTGGTGCGGCCCTCGCCGGCGCGGCCAAAGTTGCTGCCGGCATCGAACCCGCCGACGGCCCCGCAACGATCGTGTTCATCGTGTGTGATGGCGGCTGGAAGTATCTTTCGACGGGTGCCTACACGGCCGACCTTGACGAAGCCGAAGCCAACGCCGAAGCGATCATCTACTTCTAACGACGACCTCCCGTGACGACTTCCCGTGGGGTCACGGCACCCGTCGACCCAGCCTCAAATTTTGCGGCAAGAGTCCCTTACGGTCATGTCTCTTCGAGGCGGCGGGTTGGGTGGTCGGGGCGGGTCGGCGGTTCCAATCGAATCGTGGCATCGACCACCCAGCAACGGTCCGAGCTCACGATCACGGGATTGAGATCGAGTTCGGCGATCTGGGGATGATCGGCAACGAGTTGTCCGACTCGCATCAGCATGTCGACCACACTGTCGGTCGCTGATTGGTCGAGGGCCGCGGCGGCTCGCGTCTCGGTCACCATCGCGTGCGCGGCACCGGAGGAGATCGGTGCAAGACGGCTCGACAAGTCTCCGATCAGATCGGCTTGAGCGCCCCCCAGCCCAAACGTCAGCACCGGGCCGATGCGTGCGTCGACGGAAGCCCGAATTCGGACGTCCGTTCCGGGTGACACCATCCGTTGAACGATCACCTCGTCGGCACCCTCGCCGAGATGAGCCTGCATGATGGCGACGGCTTCGGCGACTTCCGTGGGATGACGCAGGTCGAGGGCGACACCAGCTTCGACTGTCTGGCCGGTCTGGCGTTTGCGTGCCTTCACAGCGACGGGATAGCCGACGTGGTCGGCTGCGGCGACAGCCTCGTGCGATCGCACCTGCACGGTTGCAGGCATCGAGACAGCGTACGTGCCAAGCAGCGTCCGGATTTCCGATGCAGTCAATGTGCCGTGATCGACGTGCACCGAAAGCACGTCGCGGGCGGCGCTGACGTCGATTCGTTCGGGCGCGTGAACGTCACTTTGATCAGCGGCGGTCGCCCTCCATGCCGACCATGCTGCGAGTCGTCCGAGCACGGCGGCTGCCTGTTCTGGGAAGGCAAACGCGGGTACAGGCGAGCCAGGTCGTAACGGTCCATCCAGCGCTCCGAGCATCACCGCCACGACAGGTTTGGTCGCAGTCACACATGCTCGCTCGATCGCCATCGTTGGTTCGCCGACTGCGCTCTCGACGGGTGGAGCATGGATCACTAGCACAGCGTCAACGTGCTCGTCTGCGAGGGCGGCTGTCAGCGCTCGCTCATAGTCGGAGGATTGGGCATCCCACCGCAAACTTTGGCGCTGTTCGACGACTTCCAATCCGGCGGCGGCGAGCGTTGCTCCTGCAAGTACGCCAGGGCTGCGAGAATTGGTCAGCACAGCGACCCGATTGCCCGCCATCGGAGGTTGGGTTGAGAGCACGCGGACTGTGTCAAGTAGTTCCGACACGGTCGGCACCTCGATCACGCCAGTCTCCCGGTAGAGCGCTTCGTTGGCAATACCGACCGACGCTGCCCCGGTGCGAACGGCGACGATCGGTCGTTTCATCGAAACGCGTCGAGCGATTCTGGCGAACTTGCGCGGGTTACCAAATGACTCGGTGTACAGCCCGATCACCGTGGTCGCTTCGTCATCCTCCCAGAACTGGAGCAGGTCATTGGCCGACACATCTGACTTGTCGCCGAGCGACACGAACCACGAAATGCCCAACTGCAACTGATCCGCAAGTCGCAAGAGCGAACTTCCGAGCGAACCCGATTGCATCGAGATCGCCACGTTGCCAGCCGGGAGTGTGACATCGACCAAGGCTGCTTGCAGCGAAACTTCAGCGCGGGGTGAAGCAATCCCCATGCTCGTCGGACCGATGATCCGAAGTCCGTTCTGTCGGGCATGCGAAACGAGTGACGTCATGTCGAGTTCAGCGCCGTCGGCCGAGGTCACCACGACAGCGCCGCGTACTCGCTTGGCGATGCACTGCTCGATCGTCGATCTGAGCGAGCCGATCGGCACGGCGATGATTGCCAGTCCAACGTCTTCCGGAATCTCGGTGACAGAGGCGAATGCCTGCACGCCTCCCACCGTGGCGTGACTGGCGTTGACCGGGTAAACGCTCCGTTGGGAACCGCTCGTCACGTTCGTCCAGAGTTCGTGACCGACCGAACCGACCGTGTCGGAGGCACCGATCACGGCGATCGAGGTCGGCATCAGCAACCGTGCGACGGCGGCCGAATCGGCGCGCTGCTCACGGCGCTCCATCGAGTCGATGAACTCGGCCGTCTCGTCGAGTGGGAAGTCGATGTCGACGATGCCCGAATCGAACGTTCGATGCACCGGCCACCCCGCCTTGGCGAACACCGCCAACATCGACCGATTGTCGCTCAGGGTTTGGGCATTGAATCGGTGCAAACCGTTCGAACGAGCGACTGCCGCAAGGTGCTCCAACAAGAGGCTGGCAATGCCCTTGCTGTGGTGCCGATCGTCGACCATGAAGGCGACCTCGGCGTCGTCGCGGTTCTTCCATCGTTCGTAACTTGCCCAAGCGACGAACTCGCCGTGCTGCTCGACGACGAATGCTGCTCGGCTGACGAAATCGACCGTCGTGAATCGCTCCAGTTCCAACTTTGACAGGTCCGGTTTGGGCGAAAAGAACCGGAGGTATCGGCTATCGGCGGACTGACGTTGGTGAAACGCACCAAGCGCAACCGCGTCTGCCGGTGTAATCGGCCGGATCACCGCCGTGTCGCCGTCACCTAACACCACGGTGGAGGTCCACTGTTCGAGTTCGGTCGCCTCCATATCATGAGCTTGCCAGACCGCGGTTATCACCGCCTCCCTGGCTGGGACGGCGTACTCAAGCGGTCACCCGAATTCTTCGAGGCCTGACCTCAGCGGCGTGCTGCTTCCGAACCGTTAGACGGTCGGTGACCTAGCCTGACGGCGTGCATCGTCCGATTGGGATGTTCGACTCCGGCTTCGGAGGGCTGACTGTGGCTCGCGCCATGATGGACCTCCTACCATCGGAGGATCTCGTCTATATAGGTGACACCGGCCGGTATCCCTACGGGTCGAAACCGCTTGCTGAGGTGCGCCAGTTTGCTCATGAGCTGGCGTGGTCACTCGTCAAAGACTTCGATGTCAAAGCGATCGTGGTGGCGTGCAATACGGCAACCGCGGCCGGCCTCGACGGTCTGCGCGATGAGCTACCGGTGCCGGTGATCGACGTGATTGAACCCGGCGCGCGGGCGTTGGTACAAGCGACCACATCTGGTCGGGTCGGCGTGATCGGAACCGTCGGCACCATGTCGTCCGGTGCCTACGTCGAAGCGATTGCCCGCACCGGTGCGCCGGTCAACTTGGCCTGCGCGGCGTGCCCCGGTTTTGTCGAATTTGTTGAGCGGGGCCAGACGGTCGGTGATGAAGTCACTGTCCTGGTCGAACGAATGCTGGCCCCAATTCGTGACGCAGACGTTGACGCGTTGCTGCTTGGGTGTACCCACTACCCGTTCCTCGCCCGCACAATCAGCGATGTGATGGGGCCGCACGTCACCCTCGTCAGCTCGGCCGATGAAACCGCGTTCTCGGCGCGTGCCCGCCTGGCCGAACTCGGGCTGATCCGTGAATCCTCGCAGCCCGGACGGCACCGGTTCCTGTCGAGCGGCGACATTGAGTCATTCCGTCAACTCGGTGGCAGGCTGCTCGGCCCTGAACTCGCACACACCGAGCGATGGCCGCTCGACTTTCGATCCGACTCTCAATCCCAACATGGAGCACCCGAATGACCCGTCCAGATGGCCGCCTCACCGACGAACTCCGCTTGATCACGTTCGAGCGTGACTACACAGATATGGCCGACGGCTCCTGCCTGGTCTCGTTCGGTCGTACTCGTGTGCTCTGCACCGCATCGATCGACGAGAACGTGCCGCGCTGGATGAAGGGCAAGGGCAAGGGTTGGGTGACAGCTGAGTATTCGATGCTTCCCGGCTCGTCACCAGAGCGCGTGGATCGTGAGGCGGCCAAAGGTAAGCAGAGCGGCCGAACTGTCGAGATCCAACGTTTGATCGGCCGATCTCTGCGGGCGGCATGTGACATGACGATGCTCGGTGAACGCCAGGTGATTGTCGACTGCGACGTGCTTCAAGCGGATGGCGGGACCCGCACGGCGAGCATCTGCGGCGGGTTTATCGCTCTCCATGACGCGCTCACGCGAGTGATTCAGCGCGGTGGGCTGACCGCTCATCCGTTGACGTCGTTCGTCGCAGCGATCAGCGTCGGGGTCGTCAACGGGATTCCAGTACTCGACTTACCGTACGTCGAGGACAGCAAGGCTGAAGTCGACATGAACGTCGTGATGCTGGCCCCTGTCGAGGGCGGCGAGGCCCGCTTTGTCGAGGTCCAGGGCACCGCAGAGGGTATGGCGTTCACCCGCGGTGAACTGGATTCGTTGTTGGGTCTGGCCGAGCTTGGATTAGCCGAAATCGTCGAGCTGCAACGCGAGATGGTGGCGACCCCGCCGTCACCACGATGAGTGATCTCCCGCAGTTGGTCTGTGCGTCGGCGAATCCCGACAAGGTCGACGAGATCCGGTCGATCCTCGACGGTTTTGTCGATCTGTTGCCTCGACCGGATCATGTACCCGACGTCGTGGAGGACGCCGACACGCTGACTGGGAACGCACGTCTCAAAGCCGTCGCGATCTGCGAGGCGACTGGTTTACCCGCCGTCGCCGACGACACCGGATTCGAAGTGTCGATGCTGGGCGGTGCCCCCGGCGTGTTCGCCGCACGGTGGGCAGGCGAGGGGTGCAGCTACGCCGACAACCGGAACAAGTTGTTGCGCCAACTCGGCGACGAAATCGACCGTCGGGCGGTGTTCCGGACGTGTGTGTTGGTCAGGTGGCCCGATGGCCGCGAGTTGGCAGTTGATGGTGTCTGCGAAGGCACCGTGCCAACCGAACCGCGTGGTGAGGGCGGCTTCGGTTACGACGCAGTCTTCATCCCCAATGACGGCGATGGCCGCTCATTCGCCGAAATGACGGAGGCCGAAAAGCACTCCATCTCCCACCGAGGCCGAGCCTTCCGCAACCTCCTCGCCGCCCTCGGAGAGCAGCGGTCACCAGCCGCGGAGGGTGATCGGCCATTGGTCGATGACTTCGTCGTTGCGGATCAGCCAGGCTGATTCGTGCATCGCCATTGTCGGGTCGACATGGGCGGGGATCACACGCACCCGGTCACCGACCGCTACGGGTTCGTCAGGTCGAAACGTAAGGTGCTCATCGGAGCAGAACCACGCTGTGCCACCGACAACCGATGGATTGCCGTGGTCCATCCCAAGCGCCTTCAACCCGACATCAGCGACCGCCCAACCGGCGCTGACCGAAATCACAGTTCCGATGACAAACAACGCCTGTCCGAAGGGCAGACCTTGCTTCCCGTAGTGCGTGTCCATCAACGCGTAACTGCCGGCCTGAATCTCGTTGACCCCGGTGTTCTCGTGAAGGTCGTACGTGCCGGTACCGCCAGCCGAGATGATTTCACCGCCGACATCGGCGCTCGCCGCGAGTAACAACCCCATCGAACGTTCGACGGACGCCAACCGTTCCGACCGATCGGCGACCATCATCAGGTGGCCCTCGTAACCCATCACGCCGCGCACGTCGAGTCCCGCCGCGCCGGCGCGATCGGCGAGCCGACCGGCTTCGTCCGGTGCGATCCCGCAGCGCGGCAAACCGACGTTCACGTCGATCAGACAAGCGGTGATCCCAGCGGCCGCGGCAGCGCGGATCGTCTCGTCGGAATCGACGGCCACCGTTACCGCGACGTCGAGTTCTGCCATCGCCCGCAGCCGCGTGGCGTCGATCGTTTCGTTGGCGAGCAGTAGGTCGGCTCCGACGCCGGCCCGCGCCATACCGATCACTTCACGCGGTGTCGCGCACGTGAAGGTGTGATGACCGACGCCAACCTGGGCTGCGGCGAGCGCCGTGCACTTGTGGGCTTTGACGTGCGGCCGTAGCCGAGCCCCCGGGAGGTACGCCGCCATCGTTGCGAGGTTGTGGTCAAGCTGAGCTGCATCGATGACGAGCGCCGGAGTCGAAAGATCTGAGACGTGCACATCGATAGCCTGGCATGCCCACCCGCCGGTCCAGCGGTCAGCTGACGAGTTCCTCGATCAGCACTTCGTTCCATTGCGTCAGCCAGCCACGGAGATCAGGGAATGCCATCGGTACGGCGATTCCATAGCCCTGGGCGACGTCGCAATCCAGTTCTGACAACGCGTTCCATACGGCTGTCGTTTCGACACCCTCCGCAACGACATCAAGACCGAGATCGTGCGCCAGGCGGATCAATGACGCAACGATCAGGCGGTCGCGAGGTTGGTCGAGGATCCCGGTGACGAAGTCGCGGTCGATCTTGACCCGGTCGACTTGCAACAGTCGGAGTGTTTGGTACGACGAATGTCCGGCCCCGAAGTCGTCGATGGCGATTCGGATACCGGCACCGCGGAGTTGATCGATGGTGTACGACGAGCGCTCAGCGTTGGTGACAAACCCACGCTCGGTCACCTCAAGTTCAAGCCGATCGGCCGGAAATCCGGTCTCCGCCAGAATCTGGACCACCTGGATTGCGAAGTACTGGTCGAGGAGGCTGCGCGGCGACACGTTGACCGCAAGCTTGACATCCGATGCACCGGCCGTCATCAGTCCGCGTGTTGCGACTCGCAGTACCAACTCGGTGAGTGGCCCGATTAGGTCGGTTTGTTCGGCAAGCCCGATGAACTCGTCAGGAGGGATCGAGCCGTGTTCCGGGTGCTGCCACCGGATCAGTGCCTCAACGGTGTCGACCGAACCGTCGCACATGTTGAGCTGGGGCTGGAAGTGAATGTGGAGTTGGTGGTCATCAAGGGCATCGCTGAGATCGCTGAGCAGGTTAATTCGGCCCCGCTGGGGCGTCTTGATACATGTGTCATAGCGCTCGATCGATGAACGCATTCGCTTGGCCTTGTACATCGCTACGTCGGCGGCACGCAGCAGGTCGGTCTTCGATTGGCCATGCTCCGGGGCGCTGGCGACTCCGATACTGACCCCAACCGTGACCGGAAACCCATCGACAACCAGCGGCTTACTCAGAGCGGCGTGCAGCGCGTTGACGGTGTCGTCGACGTGATCGGGTGCGACGATGCCCATCGTCAACACGGCGAACTCGTCGCCACCGAGTCGTGCGGCGATCGATTCGGGTGGCAGATTCGCTTCGAGTCGATCGGCAAACGCCACCAGGAGCGTGTCGCCAATCTGATGACCCAGTCGATCGTTGATCTCTTTGAACCCATTGAGGTCCATCAAAAACAGGGTTGGATGCGAACTGTTCTGCGGCCCGACCAACGCATCATGCAGATGATCAAGGAACGCGCGGCGATTGAACATTCCGGTCAGCGAATCGTGGTGGGCTTCGTGCGCCCGCTCGAATGCTTCTCGTGTCGAGCGGAACACGAGGATTGTGGTGATCCCGAGCAGCGGAATCAGCACCAAGCTGAAGTCGATCCCGATCACCCAGATCGGGGCGAGAGAAAGCAGTGCACCCTCCGCGGTGACGCGGGTGGCGAAGCCACGTTGAATCATTGCGAGGAATGACAGATTGCGTCGGATCGACATCGAGAAGGCGGCGATCACGGTGTTGAGTAGCAAGATCGAGATGCCGGCTAGCACGATCGCCAACGCCCAGTCCCACGGCACCGACTCGAACTTTGTGATCGCGCCATGGACACCGAGGCTGAACAGGACGAGACCGCCGGCTGACAGCGAGATCGCCGTGCCCGCTAACCGCATCAGTACGGAACTCACCGAATCGGCCTCTGCGACCGCGTGCAGAGTCGAACCGAGTAGCGCAACGCCGACGGCGATTGATGGTGAGCCGAGCAGGATCAAGGCGTAGGCGAACATCCACAACGGGGTTACCGACCCAATCGGCCCAAATCTGATCCAAGCTCGCTGGCTGCGCTCGCAGATCACCAGGACCATGGCAATAATTCCGAACACGAGCCAGTTGATCGGTTCCGGATCTGAGTGGATCTCGATCCAGACGAGCGACCAGACCAGCCATAACGCCGTGATCATCGTCATGCCGACTGCGAGAATTGCTGGCCAATTGCGGGAGATGCGTGAGGTGGTGAAGTCCATCGTTGGTTCCTGCGCTATCGGTCGCGCCGGAAATACCATCGTCACGCTCGTGCTTCATGTCGAATCAAGGGATCGTCAAGGTAGTTGGAGCACGAGTTCCGTTAGCCTGATTTCGCACAGTGAGCCGACGTAGCCCAATGGCAGAGGCACGGCGTTTAGGTCGCCGTCAGTGAGAGTTCGAGTCTCTCCGTCGGCACACGAATTGGTGGTCAGTTGACGGGGAGCCAGGCGAGCACGAGTTGCGACACCGCCACGTCGGTTCGTTCCAGATCAATCGGCATCGACGTGGTGTTCTTGGCCTGGCTCATCCAGCGGGCGTCGATCTCGGTGACCTCTTGTTCCAGTTCTCGCTCGAGTTCGGCGAGGCTCTGTTCCAGCCTTGTCACCTTGTTTCCGGCGGCGTCAACTCGCTCCGTTGCAGCAGCGGTACGACTCCGCCGACTTGCCGCACCTCCAAGCTTGCCGAGTAAACCCCCGCGAGATCGACCTCCGAACAATCCTCCGAGAATCGACCCGGCGGTCGAGAGCAGTTCGGAGTTGCGCTTTCCTTGGGCTTCCTCCTCCAGCACGTCCACCCGATCTGCGGCCTCAGCGAGTTGACGTCGGACGGTCTCCACTTTGGTCTCGTACTTGTCGCGCAACTTGGCGATTTCGGTGTCGGCGAGTTCGTCGGCAGCGCGAGCGGATCGCATCTCGAACTGCTCGACTGTCTCCCCTGGTCTGCCGTACAGCTTGAGATCGGTGTTGATCGGGATATCGATCGTCAGGTTGCGCGCCAGGTGATCTCGCAAGTCCCGTCCGATGTTGGCGAAGTAGGCCTTGTTATTGAGTGGTGCGTTTCCGATCGCATACGTCGGGTTGGTCGGCGGTTCGACCCGAAGATCGCGGTCGTCGTAGTCGACGGGAATCGCCTGTGACACATCGATCGTTTCGGTCAGCGGGTTCAAGACGCACTCGAACTCCTGATTGAGCGCAACACCCGCCTTCGTGTCGTCGTATCGAAGGATCACACGCGCAACGATCGCCGCTTCGAGACGCTTGCCGGCAGAACTGCCGCCTGCGTCCCTCAGCCATAGTGCGGCAAGGTCGACCCAGCGGATTGGAATCCCGTCGGCCACGTCGGGCATCACCGATGTTTCGTCGTCGGCCAATGCTGACGTCGGGGGTGTTGCCGTCGGGGGTGTTGCCGTCGTCGGGACCGCTGTCGTGACCGCTGTCGTGTCGGTTGAGACGCTCGATTCGGTCGATTCCGTGAGCTGGCTGATCTGATCGCGCGTCATCGGACCGCGTAGATAGCTCATTGCCCAACGAGTCGTGAACACCTCGGTCGTGTCTTTGCCAGCACGTCGTAGGACGAACTCTCGTTTGGCCAGTCCGGAAATCGTGGCGTCGACAGCGGCAACGTCGACTCCACCACTGGCAGTCGCCAGGCCATCGAGGAGTCGTTGCTTGTCGCGGTCAGTTTGCAATCGGCCGATCATCCATGTGCCCGCATTTGAGAGTGCCTTGTAGTCGACATCGACTGGGTTCTGCGTCGACAGCACCACGCCGACACCAAACGCTCGCGCCTGCTTCATCAGCGTCATGATTGGTTTCTTGGTTGGAGGATTGGCCGTCGGGGGAAGGTACCCGGCGACCTCGTCCATGTAGAGCAGCGCCCGCAGGTCCGTGGTGCCCGACTGTCGGCGCATCCACGTGACGAGTTTCGTGAGAATCAGCGACGTGACGAATTGGCGTTCCTCGTCGCTGAGGTGTGCCGTGGTGACGATCGCGCATCGGCCCTTGCCCTCGGGTGTGTACAGCATCGACTGGATATCCAACGCCGGGCCGAGGCCCCACGCAACGAATGACGGCGAAGCCAACAACCCGTTGAGTTTCATCGCTAACTGCATGCGGTCGGCGGGGGGGAAGAACTGATCGAGTTCGAACACCCCCAGCTTGCGGATTGGCGGATTGCCGACCAGGCCAACCAGGGTGGCGAGATCGAGCTGGCGCCCCTCGTTCCACGAGTGGTTGATCAGGTTTGAAAGCAAGATGTGTTGGCGGCTCGACAGCGGGTCTGCGTCAACTCCGACGAGGCCGAGTAAGCCTGATACGTAACCCTCGATCTCGTCGCCGACGACTTCTGTGTCTCCCATTTCTGCTGGAACTTGCAGCGACCCCACGATGTTGACCGGAACACCGGACTGTGAGCCGGGCGTGTAGATCGTGAAGTCGGTGGTGGCGCGCAATGTGGCGACGTTCTGGGCGGTGAGACCCCAATCGAGCAGGCCTTTCGTCCACAGTTCGGACTGCGCTTGAGCAAACGCGTCAGGTGTCAGGCCGACGGCCGTGGCCTGCGCCTCGTCGATCCACGGTCGGAAGTCCGCAGGTGCGAGTGCCGGAAACGTGAGGCACAAGTTGGTGAGGTCGCCCTTCGGGTCGATCAGCAAGGCAGGCAGGCCGGCTGATAGCACCTCCTCGATCAGTACCACTCCGAGTCCGGTCTTGCCGGAACCGGTCATGCCGACGATCACCCCATGAGTAGTGAAGTTGTCGGTCGCGATTCGAATGTCGTTACCCGTGCGCTCGTGAGTGGCCGGGTCGACGGTCCCACCAAGAAACAGCTCTGCCATATCTGGGCAGGGTAGCCGGATGGATCGCAACGGATTCGATGAGCTGCCAGTAGGTTTCTCGATCGTGCTGATGCGTCGCCTGACGGCCGGGATGGTCGGATTCGTCGGCTTGAGTCTGGAGATCGCGTATACGCGGATCATCTCGTTCAAGCTGTTCTATTACTACACCTATTTCGTGATCGGCCTCGCCTTGCTTGGGTTCGGCGCAGCAGCCACGGTGGTGGCGCTGTCGGTGCGCCTACGGCGGCGCGACGTGCTCGACACGATTCGTCAGTCGGCCCCTCTGATCGGGTTGCTAGGTGTGATCTCCTATTTCGTGATTGCCAAGCTGCCGACCGACGTCAATCAGATTTGGGCCGGCAGTTTGAGCAGGGCGGCGCTCGAACTATTGCTCGTACTTGTGCTGGCGCTGGCGTTGACGGCTGTGTTTTTCGCCCTCGGCGTGATCATCTCGCTGCTGATCGTCGTCGCTGCCGCTGATGTACGCAAGCTGTACTTCTGGGATCTCGCCGGTGCCGCCCTCGGGTGCCTGCTTGCGGTGCCGCTGCAGCTCACGATCGGCCCGCCCGCGATGGTGCTTGTGTCGCTGGTGTTGTTCGCTGCGCTTGGGTTAGTGATCGCTGTGTCGACCGGTAAAGGTCGCCAAATGGCTGCTGGCGGAATCGTGCTGGTGGGTTTGGCTGCATTCCTGGTTGGGACACAGGATGTCCGCGCCGACCAGACAAAGACGTTACGCACCGATGCCGTGACGACTGGCGGTGACTGGGGCGCAGTATTCCGTGTTGACGCTGTCGATATCGGTGGTCTGCAAGTGCTCCACCATGACGGGTTGTGGGGGTCGTCGATCTGGAGGTACGACGGCACACCCGCCACCACGGATCGCTTCAAGGCCGATGCTCGCCAAATCCCCTGGGCTGCGCTCGGGCGCGACCCTGAACGAGTGCTGATTATTGGTGCAGCAGGTGGAAACGAGATCATGGCCGCGTTGACGTATGGCGTTGGTCAGGTCGATGCCGTAGAACTCAACCCGGTCACCGTCAACCTGCTTGAGAACACGTTTGCCGAGTATTCCGGCAACGTCGCCAATCTCCCGAATGTGAACTACGTGCAGGGCGACGGGCGAACGTTCCTTGCCCGATCCGACGACACGTACGATCTGATTTGGTTTGTCGCACCTGACTCGTACGCCGCCACGAATGCGGCAACTACCGGAGCGTTCGTCCTTTCGGAGAGCTACCTGTACACAGCCGAAATGATCGAGACCGCCTTCGCTCATCTCGATGATGAAGGCATCATGGTCGCCCAGTTTGGCGACTTCGACTTCGAAGAACGGCCGACGCGCACCGCTCGCTACCTGGTCACGGCACGCGACGCGATCGGTGACGACGTCGACTCATTTGCGGACCACCTGTCTCTCATCGTCGAAGATGCCGAAACTGATTTTTCGCGGGTCAGCACGATCATGGTGTCTCGTCGGCCGTTGTCAGGAGAGACCGTCGACCGAGTGACTGCATCGATTGACAACGTGCCCGCGGCTCGTGTCGTCCACCTCCCCGGTGGGTCCGGCACGCAAGAGGGTGTGACTGCGCAGATCATCAACTCCGATCAAGCAACCGTCGACTCGATTGTCGGTGACTTCAACTTCGATATCGATTCGATCACCGATGATCGTCCATTTTTTTGGCACTTCACGCCGTACAGCGATGTGGTGACGAACTTCGGCCGCGGGATCGAAGACAGCGAGATCGCGATTGGTGAGCGACTACTCCTGATGTTGCTGGTCGTTGCGGTGGTGGTAGCGGCGATTCTGCTCTGGCTCCCGTTTGCCGTGAGTCGCCGCCGTGGCGCTGAGCGCCCTGCCGCTGTCCCGGACCGTTGGCGGCTCGTCGTCTACTTCGCCGCAATTGGCCTCGGGTTCATGTTGATCGAAGTGTCGATGATTCAGCGGTTTGCCCTGCTTCTCGGTTACCCAACGTTGTCTCTATCGGTGTCGCTGTTTACGTTGCTGATCGCCACGGCGATTGGGGCGCGGGGGTCGTTGTGGATTCTCGGCGACCAACGTCGTCGGCTCGCCCTGTCGGTCGGTGCCCTTTCTGCGATCACGTTCGGCTATCTGCTGATCTCCGACTCGGTGACCGACACCGTGTTGGCGTGGGCCGAACCTGCTCGCATCGCGGTTGCCGTGATGATGCTGTTTCCGGTTGGGTTGGTGCTCGGGATGTTTCTACCGACAGGCATCGACCGGGCGCGTGAAATGGCCGGTGCGGCCGACTCCGATGAGGGCCGACTGGTTGCTTGGTGTTGGGCCGTCAACGGATTTTTCTCGGTGATTGGGTCGACCTCGACGACGATGTTGTCGATGACCTTCGGCTTCGATCGGACGGTAATCATCGGCCTCGTTCTGTACGCCGTCGCCGCCGTCGTGATGACCACTGGCCAGGCTGTTCCAGCGATGGCGGTCGCCGACTAGCGTCTCGCCGTTTGGCGTTGCTGACCACTGTTGTGTCGTTGACGGATGACACCGCATGGGTAGGGTCGTCGGCCGTGGCCAGAACTGCCGATCCGCAACTCAGGCTTGAGCTACTCGATCGGGTTGTGGCGTACCTCGTGCAAAATGGGCTCGCTCAGACGACGCTGAGGCCGATGGCCAAGCAACTTGGCGTCAGCATCAACCGATTGGTCCACCATTTCGGATCGAAAGACGAGTTGATCACTGCGGCGCTGGCACGAGCGATCGATCTGCAAGTCGGCGTCCAGGCGGGATGGCTACGCCGCAAGCCCGACATCACGCAAGTCGACCTCTACCGCAAGTGGTGGCGATGGATCAACGCCAACCCGGCAAACCTGGGGATGGTCCGTCTCAATTATGAAGCTGCTGCGCTCGATACGACGGTGACAGGCCTGGCCGGCGAAGTGCGCGCCGACCAAATCGGTGTGTGGCGTCACGACATCGAACGCCGACTCGTGTCAGAGGGGCTCAGTGCCCAACACGCGGCGACCGAAGCCTCGCTGATGAAGGCCACGTTCACCGGATTGGTGATGGACCTCCTTGCAACGGGAGACAAGGCCCGACTGACCGACGCCTTCAACGAATGGCTCGACCGGATCGCCTGATCCTGCGTCCGGTCGAGTCCAATCGCCTGACTGGTTGGGATCGGCCGAGTTAGGGCC
>JANOTN010000147.1:0-2776 GCA_031416375.1 Ilumatobacteraceae bacterium | reverse complement strand
AAGGAGCTCAGCTTTGACCTACACACTTCCAGATCTCGCCTACGACCCTGCTGCGCTTGAACCGTATCTCAGCAGCCGGATCATCGAATTGCACCACGGCAAACACCACGCCAGTTACGTCGCCGCGGCGAATAGCACGCTTGACAAGCTCGAAGAAGCCCGGGCCAACGACCGGTGGGAATCGATCGTCGGATTGGAGAAGAGCCTTGCGTTCAACCTGGGCGGCCACGTGCTCCACTCGATGTACTGGTCGAACCTGACGCCAGGCGGTAGCGGTGACCCCGACGGAGCATTGGTTGAGGCAATCGGTGTCGCCTTCGGGTCGTTCACGGCCTTCAAAGCCCAATTCACTCAAGTAGCGACGACGGTCCAGGGTTCTGGGTGGGCGCTGCTCACCTACGAACCGCTCGGACAATGTCTCATTATCGAACAGCTTGAAGTCCACCATCAATCGACCGTGCTCGGTGGCGTGCCGATTCTGGCGATCGACATGTGGGAGCATGCGTACTACCTGCAGTACGAAAACCGTCGCCCCGACTACGTGTCGGCGATCTGGAACTTGATCAATTGGCCCGACGTTGCCCACCGTTTACAGACGGCCATTACCTGATCCGTTCAAGTCGCGCTCAGCTCCTCCGTGCCGCGCCCATCGCGACATGAGCGGGGGTTTTGTCAGGCGGGGAGCGTGACGTCGAGCACTTCGGCGTCAGCACTTGGCGCTGTGAGTCGGTAGGGGAGGCCTCCGGGGATGGCGACGCTGTCGCCGTCGTGGAGGACGACCGAGTCGTGACCGTCGGCCTCAAATGTGACCTGGCCGTCGAGCACCACGAGTTGGGCGAACTCGGTGTCGTGAGCGATCAGACGTTCGTCGGGCGCTCCAGCCGGACGGGCGATCCTGGCCCCGGCAAGGCCGTTAGTCGCTGCGCCGATCCCGGTATCGCGGTACTCCCAGCCGTCGATACGCCATGGGTGATAGCTGGCTTGACTGGCGATGTGGCGGACAAACTGTTGCCCGTGGAAGTCGCGGTTTGGGCTGACAACGCCGGTCGGCAATGGGCATTCCCAATCGGCGATTGTTTCATGCAATGCCGGGCAGCCGACTTCGATCACCTCCAGCCCTGCTGAACTTTCGAGCACGCGATGTCGGATCTCTGGCGGTTGCAACACACAGTCGCCAGCAACCATCACGAATGGGTCACCTTGATCCTCATAGACCAGCCGAACCCAGCCCGATTTGACGAAGATCATCTGAAATCGGACCTTGTGGAAGTGCACGTAGTCGGGCACGGGCCCGCCCTCGGGAATCGTGATGTGCGAGGCGATGAATCGACCACCCCACCGACCGGGAATCAGGTCGCGATACCGCATTCCCGCCCGCCCGACGCCGGTCTCACCGTCGTTGTAGGAGATCACCAGCGCCGGTTGATTGTCCGGCAGTGCGTAGGTTGTGGTGAACGGCTTGCGTTCGATGTGTGATCCACCAGGCAGGTCGGCAGAACTGCCCGGATCATCGCTGAGTAGGTGAATCGTGACCGGATCACCGACATCGCTGCGTTCCAATCGCAATCGAACCCCGTGACCTGAAACGATTGCAGTTGATGGCGTGTCGGCGGGATAGATCGCATCGATTCGAAAACCAAGTTCGTTGGTGAGCGCCATCAGATCGTCATCAAATCGATCAGTCGGGACGACGATGTGGGCATCGCGGATCATGTCGTGACGCTACCGAAATCGGATCGGACCCGGGGCACGAGTGCCACCAGCGACGCGGTCTGGATGATTGACCGGGATTCAGCTCCACCAGACGGCGTATCGGGTTGCAAGCCCGGTGATGACCACGAGTACGAGGGCTTCGACGACTTGTTCGATCGCACCGAGCACGTCGCCAGCAATCCCGCCGATCTTGCGTGTTGCCAGCCACACAACGCCGCTGGTTCCGGCGATCGCAGCCGCCACCAGCGGCACCACCCACCATCCGACGACGACACCGGCAACGCCGACTCCGGCGCTCAGACCGAGTGCTGTCGGCACTGGTCGGAGCGAGCGCCCCGAATCGGCCCCGAGACCACTCGGCGTTGCCGGTCGTGCGACCAACATCGCCCCCACGGCAGCGGAACGGCCGAGCGTGTGGGCGGCGAACAACCCCGCAAACACGGTGGCCGGTGAGGCGATCGATGCAACGCACACGACTCGTAGTACCACCGAACTGCACAGGGCGGCAACGCCGTACGTGCCGTGGCGCGAGTCCTTGAGGATCTCGAATCGCTGCTGGCGGGTCCAGCCACCACCAAACGCGTCGGCAATGTCTGCAAGACCATCCTCGTGAAACGCCCCGGTGATCAGCAACCCGACGATCACAGCCAGAGCTGCTGCGACGGCAGTCGGAACCAGGTCGCCAAGACTCGCAGCGACACCGCCGACGACCGCCCCGATCAACGCCCCGACGATCGGAAACCACGGCACGATTCGAGAATGCTCGACGGCGTTGCGGGTCCGAATCGGAATCCGCGTCAGGAACTGAATTGCGCCAACCAGGCCAATCATCAAGCGACGGTCACTGACCGAACCACTCCGTGAACGTGGCCACCTCAACCACCGCATCGCACGCGGCGCGCACGAGCGGCACTGCTGCCATCGCGCCGCTGCCCTCGCCGAGTCGCAGGTGCAGGTCGAGCAAGGGTTCCAACCCAAGATGTGCCAGTAGCCGACGATGGCCTGGTTCGGCTGAACAGTGTCCGATCAGGCAGTGGTCCAATGCGCCGGGTCGGGCGGCGTG
>JANOTN010000146.1:0-43025 GCA_031416375.1 Ilumatobacteraceae bacterium | reverse complement strand
TCAAGCCCCGCCATCGTGAGCGGGGCACCGCAGCCGAACACTATTGCGGCTGCCTCTGGGTCGGCCCACACATTGAACTCAGCCATCGGTGTGCGGTTCCCGAACGTGCCGCCGCCCATCAGCGAGATTCCGGCGATCCGGCGTACCAGGTCGGGGGCGGCCCGCAGCGCCAACGCAATATTCGTCAGTGGGCCTGTAGGCACGAGCCAGATTCCCTCGTCGGCGCGGCAGGATTCGATGATGAATGCCACCGCGTCGCGGCTGTCGGCCCCACGCCGAGGTATCGGAAGATCGGCACCATCGAGTCCGCTCTCGCCGTGAACGTATGTGGCCGAGAACGGTTCGGCGACGAGCGGCCGCGACGCACCGGAATGAACCTCGACCGCAAGCCCGAGCAGGTCGCGCATCACGCAGGCGTTGTACGTGGTGCGCTCAAGCGGGGCGTTGCCGGCGACGGTGGTGATGCCGAGTAGATCGGTCGTGCGCGAAGCAACGACGATCGCTACGACGTCGTCGTGTCCTGGGTCGCAGTCGAGAATGATGGAGGGCCGGTCGGGCATGCCGCTCAGCTTCGCGCACCATGCGCGACCATGAACGGGTGAAGATGACCGTGCTGATGTGTGCCGTGTGTTTGCTGGGAGCGTGCAGTGACTCGATCGCCGATCCACCGACTACGACGGCGCTGTTGACGCAGCCCCGAGAGTCAGCCGAACCGGTCGGTGGGGAGCCGACTGGCGAATCCGCAGAGACGGACGCGGTCGCACCCCAGACCAGCCCGCCGACCGACGTCGAGACCGTTGCACCGAGCCCGATCATTCCGGAAACCGGGGTTCCCGGTCTCGACAGCCCTGATCTATTTTGCGCATCGTGGAGTCAGTGGGCTGGCTCGTATCAGGTGATTTCGGTGACGTCGGCGTTTGGAGGTGGTGCTCCAGCAGACGTGGCGGGTTTGGAGGTGATTGCCTCGACGGTTGTCGTTGAGGCGAATTCGAATCTGTTGGCCGCATGGCCGGAGGAGATCGAATCCGAGCGAACCATCGGCGCTGACAAGTTGTTCGGGCCGTTGACGAGGAGACTTACTGTTGCACTGGAGGCGCTCGAATCAGCCGGTGCCGACGAGCCGATGCTCGTCACGATTCGTACCGCCTGGCTGAACGCACTTGCCGCCCGCGATTCAACGAACCCCGAGTTCTCGGTCGATCTTCCCGAAGAAATCTGGGCCGTCGTCGATGCTGCAGTTACAGATTTCCTGAGCCGGTTGGTGCCATTCGGCAACGACTCGAGTCTGATCATCGAAGCCGACACGCATCCGATCGACGACTACATCGCCTCGACGTGTCCGGATCAAGGCACGTTGCTCGGATCAGAGGTGAGCGGCTAGATCGTGGGCTGGATCGTGGGCCAGTTTGTCGGCCAGTTGGGTACATTCGAAGCTCATGTCAGACACCTTTGGCGATCAACTGCGCGCCGCCATCGAGGTGCTTGAAGCGGTCGCCGCCAATCGGTCCCTGCTCGCTGACCTCCCGCTTGCCGATCGAACTCGGCTGCTGAGCGCGGCCGGCGATGTGTATTCGCCCGACATCGAGGCGCGCCGCCGACAGATCAAGGGTGAACGTCGGCAGAAGAAGGCCCAGAAAGTTGAGCGTGACCAGGGGGTCCTGTCCGAAACCGGGATCCGATCCTTGCGGGCCAAGCCGGTGTTCACCACTCCCAACGTGTTTCCACCAGCGATCGTCGAATCCGACGTTGTCGATGTGGACGAGACTGAGCAGCCCGAATCGCTGCGGGAACTGCACTGCTACGTGTGCAAGCAGAAGTTCACCGAGATTCATCATTTCTACGATCAGATGTGTCCCGCCTGTGCAGAGTTCAACTACGTCAAACGGACCGAGACCGCTGACCTCACGGGCCGCGTGGCGTTGCTCACCGGCGGCCGCGTCAAGATCGGATACCAGGCGGGGATCAAGTTGCTGCGCGCTGGTGCTCACCTGATTGTGACGACTCGTTTCCCCCGTGATTCGGTGATGCGGTACTCGCAGGAACCCGACGCTGCCGATTGGATCGACCGGCTGGAAGTCTTCGGCCTCGACCTTCGCCACACGCCGAGCGTCGAAGCGTTCTGTCAACACCTTCTGTCGAACCGCGATCGGCTCGACCTGATTGTCAACAACGCCTGCCAAACGGTGCGTCGCCCACCCGATTTCTACGAACACATGATGGATCTCGAGACCGCATCATTGGCGACCATGCCGGATGTGGCGCGCCGCGCCCTCGGGGCCTACGAGGGTTTGCGTAGCTACGACATGATCCAGTCGGAGTCTCCGATTGGGCCGACGCGGTCGGCAGAATTGTCGCAGGCGCCGCTGCTTCCGGGCGAGATCCGTCGTGATCAGTCAGAGCGTCCATCCGATCTGTTCCCGGCGGGGCGACTCGATCAGGACCTGCAGCAGGTCGACCTCCGACACACGAACTCATGGCGACTCACACTCGCCGACGTGTCATCGGTGGAACTATTGGAGACCCAACTCGTGAATGCGGTTGCGCCGTTCGTGATCAACGCCCGACTGAAACCGTTGATGCTGCGAACCCCCGGGCGAGACAAGCACATTGTCAACGTGTCGGCGGTCGAAGGCCAGTTCTACCGAAAGCTGAAGACCACCCGACACCCGCACACCAACATGGCAAAAGCGGCGCTGAACATGATGACGCGCACGTCGGCCGCCGACTACCACCACGACGGCATCCACATGAACAGCGTCGACACCGGATGGGTGAGCGACGAAGACCCAGCCCACATTGCCCAGCGCAAAACAGCCGACCATCACTTTCATCCACCGCTCGACATCGTCGACGGTGCCGCCCGGATCGTCGATCCGATCATCGATGGGATCAACACCGGCGTACACGTCTGGGGCCAGTTCCTCAAGGACTACACGCCCACCCATTGGTGAGTATCTGACGGTTCGCTGAGTTTTCGTCAACGCTGGTGAGGCTGGAAACGGTCGGCTCGTACACTCGGCGGCCATGGCACGGATTGCATTTGGGTCGGATCACGCTGGATACGAACTCAAACAACACCTGATCGATCGGCTGTCGATGGCCGGTCACGAGATCCTCGACCACGGCACCAACTCGACCGAGAGCGTTGATTACCCAGCATTTTGTGCTGCCGCCGCCCGGTCCGTTCGCAATGGTGAGGCAGATGTCGGGATCGTGCTCGGCGGCAGTGGCCAGGGTGAACAACTCGCCGCCAACAAGGTCAGAGGTGCTCGTGCGGCGCTGTGTAACTGCCTGTACACCGCCCGGATGGCACGTCAACACAATGATGCCAACGTGTTGTCGATTGGTGCACGCGTTGTCGGCGTCGGTCTCGCCGAGGAGATTGTCGACCTCTTCTTGTCGACTCCATTCGAAGGTGGGCGACATGCCCGCCGCGTTGCCCAACTGACTGAGCTCGAGGAGCAGTTCTGACATGTCTTTTCCATCCGAGATTGATCCAGACACCGTCGTCGAGGCACTCCTCAAGCGAGAGTTCGAGCGCCAAACGACTGGCCTGCAGCTGATTGCCAGCGAGAACTTCACGTCACCCGCGGTGATGCGCGCCACAGGCTCGGTGCTCACCAACAAGTATGCCGAGGGCTATCCGGGCAAGCGCTATTACGGCGGCAACATATTTGTGGACGACATCGAGACGTTGGCAATCGAGCGGGTCAAGGCGCTGTTTGGTGCCGAGCACGCCAACGTGCAACCCCATTCGGGTGCCAACGCCAACATGTGTGTCTACCAGGCACTTCTCAGGCCGGGTGACACGGTGCTCGGGCTCAGTCTCGACCACGGCGGTCACCTCACCCATGGTTCGCCGGTCAACGCCAGCGGCCTGCTCTACCACTTCGTGTCGTACGGAGTCGGTGGCGAAGAACGGATCGACATGGACTCGGTTCGGGCGCTGGCCCACGAGCACCGACCGAAACTGATTGTCGCCGGCACCACCAGTTACCCGCGTCGGCTTGATCCTGAGCCGTTCAAGGCAATTGCCGACGAGGTCGGTGCCTTACTGATGTTCGACATCGCCCACTTGGCCGGACTCGTCGCCGGCGGAGCCCACCCCAACCCGGTTCCGTTTGCCGACGTTGTGACGTTTACGACGCACAAGACGCTGCGTGGTCCGCGTGGCGGCTGCATTCTGTCGAAGGCTGCCTATGCGGCAGCGATCGACAAGGCCGTGTTCCCCGGATGGCAGGGCGGCCCACTCGAACATGCCATCGCCGGTAAGGCGATTGCGTTTCACGAAGCGGCGCATCCCAGCTTCAGCGAATATGCCCGCCAAATTGTGTCCAATGCGTCGTCGCTCGCTGAGGCGCTGGCGGGTGAGGGCTTCCGGCTCGTGTCTGGTGGCACTGACAACCATCTGATGGTCGTCGACCTGCGTCCGTTTGACGCCGAATTGACCGGCAAGCAGGCTCAGGCGACTCTGGACGAGGCGATGATCACGCTCAATAAGAACACAGTGCCGAACGACCCTCGCAGCCCGTTCGTGACGAGCGGCGTCCGAATCGGAACGCCATCGGTCACGACGCAAGGAATGAAGGAGTCGCAGATGGCAACGATTGCGGCGCTGATCGCACGAGCCCTCCGCCAGCGCGACGACGCCGATGCGATCGCCGACGTTCGGGCTGACGTCGCCTCGTTGTGCGCCGCTTTCCCGGCGTACCCCAATGGTGCCTGACTAGTGTCGTTGTCGTGTCACCGAGCGTTGCCGACTACCTGTTGATCGGTGGCGTCGCCGCGTTCGTGACGTTTGTCTCGACGCCATTCGTCGGCTGGATCGCCCGCCGACGTCGCTGGGTGGTCGAACCCAACGAGCGGTCTGTCCACACAATTCCGATCCCAGACGTCGGCGGGTTGGCGATGCTGGCTGGGTTTCTGGCGGCGATGCTCACCGCTACGACGCTCGGACGGTTTGATTCGTTATTCGAAGACAACTCTGAGCCGCTTGGAATTGCGATCGCAGCGCTCGTGGTGTTTGTCGTCGGGTTTCTCGACGATGTGATCGATCTCGCCCCACCGGCCAAAATCACCGGGATCGTGATCGCCGGAATCGTGCTCAGTTACTTCGGTGCGACGATGTTTTTTTTTCGGGTGCCGCTATACGACGTGTTGATCCTCTCGGGCGACTGGACACCGTTGGTCACCGTCTTGTGGTTGCTCGGGATGACGCAGGCGATCAACCTGATCGATGGACTTGACGGTCTGGCAGCTGGGATCGTGGCAATCGCCGCCGGGGCGTTCTTCCTGTATTCGAATCGGCTTGGCGAGTTGGAGTTGCTGTCGGACGGGGACCGAAACGTTGGCCCATTGATCGCCGTGATGACAGCCGGAATGTGCATCGGATTTCTCCCACACAACTTCAACCCTGCACGAATCTTCATGGGCGACAGTGGAGCATTCTTGCTTGGGCTGTTGTTGGCGGTGTCGACCAGTGTGGTCGGTGGTCGCTCCGATCCGAGCACGCAGGGGGCCGGCCAGACGTTCTTCTTCTTCGCTCCGCTGGTGATTCCGCTGTTGATTCTCGGTGTGCCGATCCTCGACACGTTGTTCGCAGTCGTCCGGCGGGCGTCGAAACGCCAGGCGATCGATGTCGCTGACAAAGGTCATCTGCATCACCGCCTGATGAACCTCGGCCACGGTCATCGCCGCAGCGTGTTGATCCTCTGGACATGGACGGCGCTGCTGTCCGGATTCGTGCTGTACCCCGTGCTCAGCGACAAGAATCCGAGCTACTTGCCGTTTGGTGTAGCGGCGCTCGGGATCGTGTTGTTCACCGTGTTGCACCCGAGTGTTCGCCGAAAACGCGCCGAAGCGGTGGAAGAGGCGCTCGACAGGCCAGCATCGGAACAACTTGATCCGTCCAGTCCTGAACGACGCGAAATGCTCCCGCACACGACGGTGCTGGGAAAGATTCGCCGCTTTCTGTCGAGAACTAGCGCGCAAGAGTTGTCGGACGAGGACCGCGTCGAGTAGTTTGTGCAACGATTCACAAGCACGTCATGTCGTGTTGTGACATTCTCCGATGATGAAGCCGCCCATTCCGACCGCCCACGAAAGACTCGGTAACGACAACGTCGGCCGCGGCGTCGACTCGGCGATGACGATGCTCGTGTTCTTGGGTCTGGGTTGGTTGTTGGACCGTTGGCTCGATACGCGCCCGATCTTCATGGTGACGATGGTCGTGCTCGGCGGTGTCGGCTCGTTCGTCCGGATCGCGGCCGGCTACGGCGGTCGCATGGAACAACTCCAAGCTGATCGCCTGCAGGCAATGGGCCGCTCGGCATCTACTGATGTTTCGACCTCGCATGAATGACGTTGCGGCGGTCATGGGTCCGGTCGCCGGTGGCCCGGTCGAACTGGAAGTCTCGCTCGACATAGTCAAGCGTGGTCTGCTGGTCGCTCCGGTTCTGATCGCCGTTGCGGCGTTGATCTGGGGCGGCGACGGCGCGTGGTCGTGTGCATTCGCGGTTGCACTCGTGTTGATCAACTTCTTGCTCTCTGCGGCGCTGATCTCATACAGCGCCAAAATCTCGATGGCGATGCTGATGGGGGCCACGATGTTTGGCTACCTTTTTCGGCTTGGCCTGATCACTGTTGCGGTGTTGCTCGTCAAGGACACCGACTGGATTTCGCTTCCGGCACTCGGAGCGACCATAATCGTGACGCACCTTGGGCTCCTGATCTGGGAACTCAAGTACGTCGCTCTGTCACTGGCCTACCCTGGCCTGAAACCCGCCCGCTCGTAATCACCTTGAACGGACATCAACGTGCTTGGACTTGAATTTCCACCAATCAACGAAGTGATTCGCTGGCGCGACATCGCCGGTGCCGACACGGTCAACAAGGTCGCCATTACTGCGGTCTTGGCGGCACTGATCGGCATCACGATCTTCGTGCTGGCGGCCCGCAAGGACGCGATGGTCGCTCCGACGGGCGTTCGTAACCTCGCCGAGGTTGGTGTCGAGTTCATCGAAGACCAGATCGTGATGCAAACGATGGGTAAAGACGGGCTCGGTTGGACGCCGTTCCTGCTGACGCTCTTCATCTTCATCTACCTGTGCAACCTGCCGGGAATCATCCCGATTTTCCAGATGCCGGCGACGGCCCGTATGGCATTGCCGCTGTTCCTCGCACTCATCGTGTGGCTGGTCTATATGGTCGTTGGTTTCAAGCACAACGGGATCAAGTACATCACTGCCATGGCTTGGCCCCATTCGGTGCCCGTGTTTTTGCGCCCCCTGGTCGGTCTGATTGAGTTGCTGTCGACCATCGTGCTGCGACCGTTCAGCCTTGCCGTCCGACTTTTCGCCAACATGCTGGCCGGTCATATGTTGCTCGTCACGTTCGCGCTGTTGACCGACTCGTTGGTCTTTTCCGACAACGTGTTCTTGAAGCCGGTGGCGATCCTGCCGGCATTCATGTTGATCTTCCTGACCGCATTCGAAGTGCTCGTCGGGTTCCTTCAGGCGTACATCTTCACCATTCTCACCGCCGTGTTCATTGGTGCCTCTGTGCACCCGGAACACTGATCCATCTCCCACCTCAACCTTTCATAGGAGAATTCAACTATCATGCATGCACTCGCCATCCTCGCCCAGGAGGCCGCAGACGCCAAGGCCGCCAACGCCGCCATTGGTGCCGGTTTCGCTTACGGTCTTGCCGCAATCGGACCTGGCATCGGCATCGGTTACGTCGTCGGTAAGGCGATCGAAGCCATGGCCCGTCAGCCTGAGGCTGCCGGCATGGTCCGCACGACGATGTTCCTCGGTATCGCATTTACCGAGGCGCTGGCCCTGATCGGCTTCGTCGTCTTCATTCTGCTCGGTCTGTAATCGTCACCATGCAGACCGTCACCGTTACCCACATGGGTGCGGCCGGGATCCAGGTGAGCTTCCCCCGTTCAGCGGGAGACGAGGCGACCACGGAGGAATACTCCGAGGAAGTGCTCGACGAAGGACCTAGCCCGATCGCACCTGACAAGTCGGAATTTGTGTGGGGCCTCGGTGCGTTTCTCGTGCTGTTTATCCTCATGCAGTTGTTCCTGTTCCCCAAGGTCAAGCAGGGGATGGAAGCGCGCTACGGCAAGATCCGAAGCGACCACGAAAACGCCGAGGCGACCCGAGCCAATGCCAATCAAGCGGTCGCCGAGTACCAGGCAGCACTTGCCGGCGTTCGCGCAGAGGCTGCCGAGCGCGTCGAAGCTGCTCGCGTGCAACTCGAGACTGAGCGTTCGGCGCTGATCTCCGAGGCCAACAACCGGATTGCCGACAAACGCTCGTCTGCCGCTGCCAGGGCCGAGATCGACAAAGCTGCTGCACGTGGCTCGCTCGAAACCGCCGTCGCCGATGTGGCTGCCCGAGTCGCCGAGCTGTCGGTCGGCATAGCACCAGATTCGGCATCGGTACGCGACGCGGTCCACGCCGTGATGGGAGGCGGATCATGAGCATTTCGACGTTCGCTTCGATCCCGTACGCCGAGGACCCATCGCAAACGCACTCGTGGATCTGGCCAGAGAAGTTCGAATTGATGTTTGGTGCCCCGGCATCGATCCTCATTTTCGGACTCCTGTACTGGAAAGCCGGCCCGGTGATCAAGAAGGGCATGGCTGCTCGCACCGAGCGGATCCAGGCCGCGCTGGACGCCGCCTCAGCCGCTCAGGCGAGCGCAGCCGATGACGCAGCGCAAATCCGGCAAGCGCTCGGCGATATCGGGTCGGAACGGGCGCGCATGCTCGACGAGGCATCGGCGCAAGCCGAAGCACTGCTCGTTGATGGACGCGCCCGGATCGCTGTCGAAGCCGCTGACCTCGAAGCCAAGGCCGACGCCGACATTGTCGCCAGCGCAGCTCGTGGTACCGACGAACTCCGGGCAGAGATTGCCCGCTTGTCGTCGGCTGCAACCGAGCATGTCGTCAACGGTCAACTCGACGCATCCGTTCATAACGACCTCATCGAGGCGTTCATCAGCAAAGTAGGTGCATCCCGATGAGCGACTCCAGAATTGATGGCTACGCCCGCGGCCTGTTCGAGATTGCCCGAGCAGAGGGGAATCTCGACGAGGTCGAGGACGAATTGTTCCGCTTTGCTCGACAGGTCGAAAGTAGCGAGGCACTACGCAGCGCGCTGACCGACCAGTTCGTTCCGGCGGCTCGTCGCCAGAGCCTGGTCGAGGAGTTGCTTGGCGCAAAGGCAACGGCTACCACGACGCAGCTGGTGTCAATGGTCGTCGGTTCCGGGCGCGGACGCGACCTCCCGGCAATCATCGACAGCCTGGTGGCTCGCGCCTCCAGCGCCAAGAACCTCGAAGTCGCCGAAGTGCGCAGCGCAGTTGCGCTCACCGACGACCAGCAGGACCGATTGAAGGCTGCGCTGGCGAATGCGACCGGCAAGCAAGTGAACCTAAAAGTGATCGTTGATCCGTCCATCCTGGGCGGCATCGTTGCAACCGTGGGCGACACCGTCATAGACGGCAGTGTTCGGACTCGTGTTGACCAGTTGAAAAGCCGCCTCTGAGGAGCATCAGGAACAATGGCTGAACTCACCATCTCCGCCGCCGACATTGCTTCGGCGCTTAAGAAAAACCTCGAAGGTTACGAGCAGTCGCTCGAGGCCCGCACGGTTGGTCGCGTTGCCGAAGTCGGTGACGGAATCGCTCGCGTGTCGGGCCTTCCCGACGCCTCGGTCAACGAGCTGCTTGAGTTCGAGGACGGCTCCGTCGGCCTCGCACTCAACCTCGACGAGGAATCAATCGGTGCCGTCATCCTCGGTGACGCCAGCGCGATCGAAGAAGGTCAGACCGTCAAGGCAACTGGCCGAATCCTGTCGTTGCCAGTCGGTGACGGTGTGCTCGGACGTGTGGTCAACGCGCTCGGCGAACCGATTGACGGTCGCGGCGAACTTGTTGGCGTGCAACTCCGTCGTATGGAGATTCAGGCACCAGGCATCTTGGGTCGCAAGCCCGTGCACGAACCACTCCAGACGGGCATCAAGGCAATCGACGCGATGACCCCGATCGGGCGGGGCCAGCGAGAGCTGATCATCGGTGACCGCAAGACTGGCAAGACCACGGTGGCGATCGACACGATCCTCAACCAACGCGGCCAGGGCGTCAAATGCATCTACGTGGCGATCGGACAGAAGGGCTCGACCGTCGCACAGACGGTTGAGACCTTACGCCAGGCAGGCGCGATGGAGTACACGGTCGTCGTGGCTGCACCGGCCGCCGATTCGGCCCCGTTCAAATACCTCGCCCCGTACGCCGGATGCGCCATGGGTCAGCACTGGATGGAGAACGGCGAGCACGCCCTCGTGGTGTACGACGACCTTTCCAAGCAGGCCGAGGCATACCGCCAGCTGGCACTCCTGCTGCGCCGCCCACCCGGCCGCGAGGCGTACCCCGGCGACGTGTTCTACCTTCACAGCCGTTTGCTCGAACGCGCCGCCAAGCTCTCTGACGAGAATGGTGCCGGTTCGCTGACGGCGCTGCCGATCATCGAGACCAAGGCCGGCGACGTGTCGGCTTACATCCCGACGAACGTGATCTCGATCACCGACGGTCAGGTGTTCTTGCAGGAGAACCTGTTCAAGTCAGGTGTTCGCCCGGCTGTTGATGTGGGCATCTAGGTGTCTCGTGTCGGTGGCGCGGCGCAGACCAAAGCAATGAAGTCGGTCGCCGGTACGTTGAAACTCGACCTCGCCCAGTTCCGAGAGCTCGAGGCCTTCGCTACGTTTGGTTCCGAACTCGACGCCGTGTCGAAGGCTCAGCTTGACCGCGGATACCGCCTTGTCGAGTTGCTCAAGCAACCGCTCAACAGCCCGATGGCTGTTGAGGAACAGGTCGTCTCAATCTTCGCCGGCACGAAGGGCTATCTCGACGACATTCCCGTCAACGAGGTTCGCCGATTCGAGGGGGAACTGCTTGGATTCATGCGCGGCCGTCACAGTGCCATGCTCGCAGAGCTTCGCACCGGTGGTGTGCCTGATGGCCTCGCGGCTGCAGTTCAGTCATTCAAGGATCAGTTCGCGGAGAGCGTCAGAGCCAGCGGCAAATCGGTTGACCCATCCAGCGTGCATGCCGACGAACTCGGCGATGCCCACAGCAAGAAGACCCTCGCGACGGAATGATGGTCGGGACTAACCTCCGCTGCGCTTCGGGCGCTCCCTCCGTGCGCCTCGTCACTGGCGCTTCCCTCGGCGCGCGCCATGCAGCGTTCCTGTGTCGGAGCTTGATCTAGATGGCGGGGGGCCAGGAACGGATTCTGCGTGGTCGCATCAAGACGATGCAGGCCACAAAGAAGATCACCCGCGCGATGGAGCTGATCGCCGCGTCGCGGATCGTGAAGGCCCAGCAGCGTGTGTACGCGGCCGTCCCGTATTCCGTGCAAATCACTGAAGTCGTCAAGGATCTCGCTGCTGCGGGTGCCAACTCTGGATCACCGTTGTTGTCAGGTCGTGCGGAGATCAAGACGACGTGTTACGTGGTGATCACTGCCGACCGCGGTCTATGCGGCGGATACAACGCCGGTGTTCAACGTGCCGCCGAAGGTGAAATCAAAGCTGACGTACTGGCGGGTATGGGCTACGAAATCGTCCCCGTCGGTCGTAAGGCCGAGGGCTACTTCCGGTTCCGCGGTTATCGGCTGGGGCAGGGCTTTGCCGGTTTCAGCGGTAACCCGACCTACGAGAACGCCAAGCAGATCGGACAGCATGTGGTCGCCCTGTTCGGCAGCGGCCATGTCGACAAGGTCGAACTGGTCTACACCCGGTTCATCACGGCTGGCAGTCAAGAAGTCGTCTTGCGTCCACTCGTTCCGCTCACTCAAGAAACGGTCGTCCGCGGCGATGGCAAGTCTGGTTCAGGCGACGGCCCAACCGCCGACTACGAATTCGAGCCCGACCCCACCACGATCCTTGACACGTTGCTGCCGAGATACGTCGAAGCCCGTATCTACGCTGCCCTGCTCAACGCGGCTGCGTCAGAGCATGCATTCCGTCAGCGGGCGATGAAGTCGGCGACTGACAACGCAGACGAACTGATCAAGAACCTCAGCACCGTCATGAACCGCGCTCGTCAGGACTCGATCACCACCGAGATCATGGAGATCGTCAGTGGTGCGGAGGCGCTTGGCAAAGGTAAGGGCAAGGGCAAAAACGTTCGGCTCGTCGACCTCGACTTCAGCGATGCGGTGCCTTCGGGCCCATCAGTTGCGGTGCAGGGTTTGACATCCGTTGGGTCCACTATGACGGCGACAATCAAAGCTGATCTTGCCGACGATGCTGAAGGCGCGATCGAAGGGATCGGGCAGTGATCGCCGACAAACTGGCCGACATCGCCAAGTACGGCGAGCAACTCTGACAATGACCGTTGAGGAGAACCAACAGCCATGACTATGACCGAGAATCAACTCAAAGAAGGACGCGTCGTCGCAATCGCCGGACCGGTGATCGACGTCGAGTTCCCGCCGAACTCACTCCCCGAACTCAACACTGCAGTTGAGTTCGAGGTAACCGTTGAAGGCGTCACTCAGAAGGTGCTCGCCGAGGTCGCTCAACAGATCGGCCACGGCCGAGTGCGCGCCGTCTGCTTGAAGCCGACCGACGGTTTGAAGCGCGGCACGACGGTTCGCAACACCGGGCGCGGCCTCAACGTCCCGGTCGGCGACAAGACGCTTGGCCATGTGTGGAACGTGTGGGGCGATGCACTCGATGCCGAGCCGGGCTACTCCGACGACATGGAGCGCTGGGACATTCACCGATCCGCTCCAGCGTTCGACACGCTCGAGCCTCAGGCCAAGATGTTCGAGACCGGTATCAAGGTGATCGACCTGCTGACCCCATACGTGCAGGGTGGCAAGATCGGACTGTTCGGTGGTGCCGGTGTCGGCAAGACCGTGCTGATCACCGAGATGATTCGGCGCGTTGCCCAGAACCACGGTGGTGTATCAGTGTTCGCCGGCGTCGGCGAGCGCACCCGGGAAGGCACCGACCTGCGTCTCGAAATGCAGGAGTCGGGCGTCTACGAAAAGGCCGCCTTGGTCTTCGGTCAGATGGACGAGCCGCCGGGCGTGCGCCTCCGCGTCGCGTTGTCGGCCTTGACGATGGCCGAGTACTTCCGTGACGTGCAGGGTCAGGACGTGTTGTTGTTCGTCGACAACATTTTCCGGTTCGTGCAGGCCGGATCTGAAGTCTCGACGCTGCTCGGTCGTATGCCTTCGGCTGTGGGTTACCAGCCGACGCTGGCTGACGAGATGGGCCAGCTCCAAGAGCGGATCACCTCGACCCGAGGTCGTTCGATTACGTCGCTGCAGGCCGTGTACGTGCCCGCTGACGACTACACCGACCCTGCCCCGTTTACGACCTTCACGCACCTCGACGCGACCACAGAACTGTCGCGTCAGGTTGCCGCGCTCGGTATCTATCCGGCCGTGGATCCTCTGGCGTCAACCTCGACGATCCTTGCGCCAGAGGTCGTGGGTGACGATCACTACCGTGTCGCACGAGGCGTGCAAGAGAACCTCCAGCGCTACAAAGAACTGCAGGACATCATCGCCATTCTCGGTCTCGACGAACTGTCCGACGAGGACCGTTTGACCGTCAACCGGGCGCGCAAGATCCAGCGTTTCCTGTCGCAGCCGTTCTACGTCGCCGAGATCTTCACCGGCGTCTCGGGTGAGACCGTTCCGGTCAGTGAGACTGTCGAAAGCTTCGATGCAATCCTCAAGGGTGACCTTGACGAGCTGCCTGAACAGGCCTTCTTGAACGTCGGCGGAGTCGAGCAGGTGCTCGCCAAGGCCAAGGCCCTCCAGGAGTCCTGATCTGATGGTCGGGACTGGTCTCCGCTGCGCTTCGACTGCTCCCTCCGTGTGGCTCGTCGCTGGCGCTTCCCTCGCCACTTCGCTAGGAGTATGAGATGTCAACTAATACCATGACCGTCGAGGTTGTGTCACCCGAGCAGATTCTTTACTCGGGTGAAGCCACCATGGTCATCACGCGTACGTTGAGCGGTGAGATTGCGTTCCTGCCTGGTCACGCCGCGTTCGTCGGTGCGCTCAACGAGAACCACACTCGTGTGTATCTCGCTGACGGCTCCATCGAAGAGATCGCCGTGCATGGTGGTTTCGTCGAGGTCAGCAATAACAAGGTCTCGATCCTGTCCGACTCGGCCGAGTTGGGTTCCAAGATCGATGTCGAGCGAGCTCGCGCCGCCAAGGAACGTGCCGAACTCCGCCTGCGCCATGAACACGACGCCGAGGCAATCAGCTCCCTGAGTCGAGCCAACGCCCGCCTCAACGCCGCCGGTGTCACCCTCTAAGCTGAGTGTTACAGATGGTGTCAGACACCATCTGTAACACTTGTTGGTCATGAGCACGTATCCGTTCCGCACCGCGCTGGTGACTGGGGCGTCCTCGGGGATTGGCGAGGTAATCGTGCATGAGTTGGCTGGTGATGGTGTTCACACGGTCGTGGTGGCGCGACGTTCGGATCGACTCCAGCGGTTGGCGGATCAGTATCCAAATCTGATCGAAGTCCTCACGGCTGATCTGTTGACACCGGATGGCCAACAGTCCGTTGCCGCACGAATCGCCGATCGCGACCGCCCGATCGATCTCGTGGTCAACAATGCTGGATTTGGTTCGAACGGAACGTTTCACGAGATTGACGTTGAGCGTCTGGACGACGAGATTCAGCTCAACATCGCCGCCCTGACACGCATCAGTCACGCCGCCCTTGCGGTGATGGTGCCTCGCCGACGCGGCTGGCTTCTCAACGTGTCGAGCGTCGCCAGCTTCCAGCCAGCTCCACGACTCGCCGTGTACGCCGCCACCAAGGCCTACGTGACGAGTCTGACCGAGAGTCTGCACGAGGAGGCCAGAGGCACCGGAGTACACGTGACGGCGCTGTGCCCTGGGCTGACGAAGACCGAGTTCCAGAGCGTCAGCAACACGCAGCAGTACGCCGACCAGTTCCCCGGATTCATGTGGACCAGCCCCGACATGGTGGCCAAGGCCGGACTCGACGCCGTCGTGTCGAACAAGACGCTGGCAATCCCCGGAGCGATCTACAAAGCGATGTCAGGCGCCACCAACATGATGCCGAGAAGGCTCGCCCGCCGAATCTCGTCGCTCGTCCAACGCGACTAACGGACGCCGCTGCCGCGCTCAGGTGTAGTCGATGGCGCTGAACTCCTGGAGTTTGCGAACCCGGTGTCTGGCGTCAATGAAGCGCACCGTGCCACTCCGTGAGCGCATCACGAGGCTTTGTGTGCGGGCACCGAGCGAATCGAAACGGACACCTCGAAGCAGTTGCCCATCGGATAGGCCGGTGGCGGCGAAAAAGCAGTTGTCGCCCTGTACAAGGTCGTTTTGCGACAGGACCCGATCGAGGTCAAATCCGGCAGCCAGCACAGCTTCACGTTCGGCGTCGGATTGTGGGGCAAGCCTGGCCTGGATCTCGCCACCCATACTCTTGATTGCTGCTGCAGAAATCACGCCCTCTGGTGTTCCGCCAACGCCGAGCAGCACGTCGACACCCGAGTCGGGCCAGGCGCTGGCGATCGCGCCATACACGTCACCGTCGGTGATCAGACGAATCCGGGCGCCGCTGGCTCGGACCTCTTCGATCAACTCGGCGTGGCGTGGCCGGTCGAGGATCACGGCGGTCAGGTCGCGGACGCTCTCCTGCTTGGACTTGGCGATCCAGCGCAGATTCTGCGTGACACTTGCCGTGATGTCAATCGCCCCAACGCAATCGGGCCCGACGGCGATCTTCTCCATGTAAAACGACGGGCCGGGGTTAAACATCGAACCCCGCTCGCTGACGGCGATCACCGACAGAGCGTTCTCGAGGCCGTTCGCTGTCAACGTGGTGCCGTCAATCGGGTCGACGGCGACGTCGACCATGGGCGGCTGGCCGTCACCGACTCGTTCGCCGTTGTACAACATCGGGGCCTGGTCCTTCTCGCCCTCGCCGATCACGACGATGCCGTCCATTTGGACACTGGCAAGGCTGAGTCGCATGGCGTCTACGGCGGCACCGTCGGCCCCCAGTTTGTCACCGCGACCGACCCACCGGGCTGCCGCCAGTGCCGCCGATTCGGTGACCCGCACCAACTCCATTGCGAGGTTGCGGTCGGGACGCTGTGCGGCCGGACTAGGCATACCGTCACCGTAGTGTTGGGGTGCCTCACCCGCCCGCATCGGCCAGCGCTAAACGGGTCTGATTTGCCGACTGGGTATTTTTGTCGGTGACGCGATCAACTGGGTTTCGCGTACGTCGAGGTTCTGTACGGCGTGGTCGGCAACGCCTGACCGCTAGCGTCGTGGCATGCCTTTCGTGAGTGGATCTAGTGACGAGGACGAACGATCCGAGCAGATTGCGTCCGGTGCGCCGCCGGCGTTCGATTTCGACTTCGATCCAAACGACCCCGATCAGGTCAAGGTCCACTACAACCTGACTGGCTGGAGTTTCGAGCAACGTGCCGAACTGGCCGAGACCCTCGCTGAGCAGGGTGTTCCGCATATGTGGGAGGGCGAAGAGCTCGTCGTCCCTGAGCAGATCGAGGCAGAGGTGGATGCCCTGTTCGATCAGTTGGAGCAGGAGATCGGCCCGTTCCCCGTCGTGCTACTCGACGATCAGGCGGGCACCGAATTTGGTCTTGACGAATGGCCACTGACCGATCTCGAGTTACTCAAGCAGGCGTTGCTGGAGGGTGAGATTCCTCACCGCTGGGAGGGTCGCACGTTGGTCGTTGCCGAGGATGCCGAGCACACGGTCGATGAGCTACTCGACGCGATTGAAGCAGGCGAGGTTGCGTCGCTCGATGAAGACGCCGAGGCGCCTGACGGTGCGCTGCAGACCTTGTTCGTGAACGCCGATCGGATCGCCAGGGACCCGACACATGGGGGAGCGCGTAGCACGTTGCTCGACCTGGTTCCCCAGTTGTCGGCGTCAGCGCCACCGTTCGGGCTGGCGGGTCGCGCTTGGGCCACGATCGTCGAGCGGGCCTCGGTGCTGCAGGTCGCGTTTGAAGATGCCGCTGAGCCCACAGGCATCATCGAGGCGGCCGACGAACTTCGCACCGCCTGCCGCCCGTACGTGTGAGCGTCCACCATGCTGCTGGCCGAGCTCGAGGTCTTCCACACGCGACCGGCCGTGCCGACCCGTCGCGTGTCGTTAGGGCACCTCGTGCTCCCGGTAGACCCCGCACCAGGGTTCGGTGGGCTGCTGTTGGGTGCCGTGGTGGCGAATCACATCTCTGGGCTTGATCGAGAGTTGATGCCGGACATCACTCGCCTGATCAACCAGATCGACCGTGGCGAACGGATCGTGCAGCCCCGACTGCGACACCGGTTCCAAGTAGATCGGCACGGTTTGTCGCACAGCCGGCATCAGATGATCGGCAAGAATGACGACATCCGGTTCGACTTCGCAACCACGGGCAGCGATCTGGCGCAGGTGCTCGGAGCAATCTACGCAGTCGAGCGGCTTGACCCATCGAGCCGACACGTGATCGCCCCGGTCCTCCATAAGGCGACCCGCTGGCGTGGTCCGATTGGGCCTGCATTGGTGGCACATCTCGCCGGTTCGCAGTCGGCGACGTTATCGGCACTGGCCGATCCGATGGCGTGGGCGCTCGACATGCTTGGCTTCCCGCTCGGCACGGCGAAACCATCACAGCGTGAAGTGACGAAGCGGTTCAGAGAACGGATGCTCGACGTTCACCCAGACCACGGCGGCAGCAGTGTGAACGCCAGCAAAGCAATCCTCGATCTCAACGAGGCACGCCGAGTACTGACCGGCAAAGTGTCGTGACCACGCTGCTGCTCTATCCGGGTGCCGGTTCTCGTTCGACGCAGCCGTCGCTGGTCGCGATCGAAGAACGAGTCGCTCCGATCCGCTGCGTGCGAGCAGACTTCCCGTACCGAAAGCAGGGTCGCAAGGCCCCTGATCGGGCCCCGATGCTCTTGGCGGCGATTCGTGAGGAACTGTCGCTGCTGGCCGACGACGAACCCTTGGTGATCGGCGGTCGCTCGATGGGTGGACGGATGTGTTCGATGATTGCGGCCGGAGTTGATCAGCAGCCTGCCCCACACAATCTTTGCGGGCTTGTGCTGATCTGCTATCCATTGCATCCTCCCGGCAAGTCGGATCGGTTGCGAGTTGAGCATCTGCCCTCGATCGAAGTGCCGACGCTGTTCGTTTCCGGAACCAAGGACGCCTTCGGAACACCGGATGAGTTGACGTCGTGGACGGTAACGATGTCTGCAAAGGCGTGCGTCGAACACGTCTGGGTCGACGGCAAGGGTCATGATTTACGGGGCGCTGATCGATTGATCGCCGAATCGGTTGCTGAGTTCGTTGAACGGGTTACTCGTTGAGCGTGACTGGCTGATCTTCGGGGTTCAACTCCTCCAACTCCCGATGGGCGGTCTCTGGGAATCGGGTCAGCACCATGAGGACTACGATCAGTTGACCGAGCGACACCAACCCGATCACGGTGGTGTACGAATGGCCTCGGTCGAGCAATCGGCCGACGAGCTGAATTCCAGCGATTCCACCGAGTAGTGCGGCAGTCGTCAGCAACCCGGCGGCGCGACCCCGATTGCCTGTCGGGAACAGTTCGGCTCGATACACGGCAATCGCCGGGTAGGCGACACCACCGATGAACCCACCGCCGAATGCCGTCACCCACATCGGCGCGCCCCCGATCGAGAACGATGCAAGCAGCAACAATGTCGCCACGGGAACACTGATCGCGATCAGCTTGCGCCTGCCGCGGAACTCGGCAAGACGACCGCCCACGATCAGGCCGATCCCCGCCGGTGTCGCCGTGATCAGCGTGAAGAGCGCGATCGTGCTGGCGTCGAACCCGCGAATGTCCTTGAGATAGCTGTTCTGAAACAGGCTCGCCGGGGCGACGAAGAAGTTGGCGCACACCGCCACCGTGGCCAGGATCGCAAAACGACGTCTGTCGAACGGGGGAGCGATCTGGTGGGGGCGCTCAAATCGTTGCGTTTCCGGGAGCCGACGCGAGATGTCGACCGCAACGACCATCCAGATCAGCGTGACGACATAGATCAACCGCCACCCACCAGTTCCGAGGTCCGCCAAGGGGAGTGCCATCACGGCGATACCCGACCCCAAACCGCTTGCCATCGCCAACACACTGACGGCGTAGGCGCGACTGTTTCGCGGCATTTCCTCTGCGGCGACGACGGCCACCAGGAAGTCGAGTGCCAGCCCCAGCGGGCGACCGATCGCCTGTGTGGCGACCAGCGTGGCAAAGTTCGGTGCTAAGGCACCCAGTGCGGTAATCAGTGGGGCAGCCCAGGCAACGATCCGAATGATCCGCTGCCGACCGACCCGATCTGCCAGAATCGCCAGCGGGATCGTAATGATGATTCCGGCCCGAACGATCGATCCTGCGTTGCCGACACCAGCGTCGCTGATCCCAAAGTCGTCGGCGGCGAGATTCACGGTTTGTGTGAACAAGGTGTTCGTAAATGCGGAACTCATCGAGGCCGCGGCAAGCAGCCCAAGAATCAACACTTGGCGGGCGGTCAACTGGTCGGGCGGTGCCCACCACGGTGTTCGATGCGTCGTATCCGGCTGCGTCGGATCATCCCAGCGCCGGGTAATCAGAGCTTTGATCGGCCAGGCAAATAACCATCCGAACCACGGAATGTTGAGTCGGTAGGTCGTGGTCTCGGAGATCTCAGTTGCGGTGCGCGTGACCCGCCGTTCGTAGTGCTCGAATGGCCCAGTGGCCTGCACATACGCGCCGTCGGAGATACGCACTTCGGCGACCATGTCGTCGCGAGCGGCTGCCAGGTGTTCACGAATCGCCGGCTCATTTGGCCACACTCTCGTGACCGTTCGGCCTCGTTCGAACACGGCGGGAGCATACTGGAGGCGATGACTCCCGTCCGTCGATCTGAATGTTGTATCAACGTGCGCCGAGCTGGGCCGTTGAGCGGTGAGGTGGTCGTACCCGGCGCCAAGAACTCGGTTCTGAAGCTGATGGCCGCCAGTCTGTTGGCTGACGGCGTGCACGAAATCACCAACGTTCCAGCGATCGTCGACGTCGGGATCATGGCCGACCTACTCGAAGCAATTGGCGTGAGCGTCACGATGCCGCAGCCAGGCACCGTCGTGATTACCAACAATGGCGACCTCACTCCCGTGGCACCATTTGAGCTGGTCGAGAAGATTCGAGCGTCGATCAACGTGCTCGGCCCGCTGCTGACACGTTGTGGTCGTGTGCGTCTCTCGATGCCAGGCGGCGACGACTTCGGATCGCGACCGATCGATATGCACATCGCTGGGTTGGAGGCGATGGGTGCCACCTTCGCGTACGGTGAGGGGTACGTCGAGGCGACCACTGAACGACTGCACGGTGCCGACATCACCTTCGAGTTTCCGAGTGTTGGTGCAACCGAGAACCTGGTGACGGCGGCTGTGTTGGCGCGTGGCGTGACGACCATCAACAATGCCGCCAGAGAGCCGGAGATCATCGATCTTTGCGAGTTCCTCGTCTCGATGGGCGCAACGATTGAGGGCATCGGTACAGCGAACCTGAAGGTGATCGGTGTTGAACCAGGCTCGCTCCATGGTGCCTCACATCAAACGGTGCCCGATCGGATCCAGGCAGCCACGTATATCGCCGCATGCGCGGTCGCAGGTGGACAACTCGACGTGCGTTGTGCCCGCTCCAACCACATGGAGATGGTGTTAACCCGCTTTCGTGACATGGGTATGCAGATTGAATCGATCGACAACGGGCTTCGAGTGGCTGCGCCAGAGCGACTGCGCTCCGCTGACGTCGCCACGCTTCCGTACCCGGGGATCGCCACCGACTACAAACCGCTGATCATCACGATGTTGGCGATTGCCGATGGGTCGAGCATCGTGACCGAGAACCTCTATCCGGGTCGCTTCAAGTACGTCGACGAACTCCTCAAATTGGGGGCCGACATTCGCATCGACGGGCATCACGCGCTCGTGCGTGGCGTGCCGCGCCTGGCTGGCACGACGGTGATTTCGCACGACATTCGAGCGGGAGCGGCGATGGTCGTGGCGGGCCTCGCCGCTGAAGGCACCACAACGATAACGGGTGTCCACCACATCGACCGTGGCTACGACGATCTGGTCGGTCGCCTCCGTGCAGTAGGCGCCGACATCGAGCGCCACAACGGCTAACGACTACACGTGGTCACGTTGTTCTCTGGCGGCTTTTGCATCGACACGCCGTTTGACGATCGCCAGCACGGCGACAATCACGACGATTGGTGCGGCCACCAGGATTACCTCGTCCCAGCCGCGCTGGTGGGCCAGCAATGCTGTGACAAGCGGCATGAATCGGAATCGTACGCCAAACGCTGATTGAATGGGTCGTGCCATGCGTGCTCAAGTGGAAGCCTGTATCGAAGTCATCCGACCTGCACTCCAGGCGGACCACGGCGACATCGAACTCGTTGACGTCGATGAATCGACTGGCATCGTTTCGGTTCGACTCGTTGGGGCGTGCGGAACCTGCCCGGTTTCGACCCAGACGTTGAAGGGCGGAATCGAACGGATCATGCGTGACCGGGTCGATGGCGTGACCGAGGTAGTCAACGTCGCCGAGGCCGAGGCGCTCGTCGATCACATTCCGGTCTAGCGTCACGTTTCCATGAGGCGCACGTCGAATCCGAACGAATTGTTCGACTCCGCCCTGAGCGGTGATCGAGGTGCGCTCGCACGGTTACTGTCGCTGGTCGAGCGTGGTGGCGAGCCCAGCCGAGTGGTTGGACGGCTTGCCTACCCGTTGAGTGGTCAGGCTTATACGGTTGGCCTGACAGGAGCGCCTGGGGCCGGCAAGAGCACGCTGACGAGCGTGACGATCGGCTACCTCCGTTCGTTGGAGTTGGAAGTTGCCGTGCTGGCGATCGACCCGTCGTCGCCGTTCACCGGAGGAGCGATTCTCGGGGACCGTGTGCGGATGCAGGAGCACGCTACCGACCCCGGCGTGTTCATCCGATCGATGGCAACCCGTGGTCATCTCGGTGGCCTGTCGCTGGCGACACCCGAAGCAGTTCGGCTCCTAGACGCAGTTGGCCGTCATTGGATACTCGTTGAAACTGTTGGTGTCGGCCAGGTCGAAGTCGAAATAGCCGGCAAGGCGGACACCACAGTGGTTGTCGTGAATCCGGGATGGGGCGACAGTGTGCAGGCCAACAAAGCCGGTCTGATGGAGATCGCCGACGTATTCGTGATCAACAAGGCGGATCGCAAGGGCGTCGAGGAAACTCGCCGGGATCTTGAGCAGATGCTCGAGTTGTCCGACCTAGCGCACGATGCCTGGCGTCCGCCGATCATTCCGACGATTGGGACAACTGGCGAGGGAGTCCAGGCGCTGTGGGAAGCGGTACTCGCCCATCGTGCTTACGCAGAGTCGACGGGTGTGCTTGCCGAGCGCAGGTCATTCCGATCCGCCGAAGAGCTTCGAGAGATCATCACCAACCGCTTGCGAGAGCGTGCGAGGGAGATCTGCACCGGGGCCCGCTGGGATGAGTTAACCGCTGCGGTCATCACCCATACCCGCGACCCCTGGTCAGCCGCCGACGAAATGCTCGCCCCCGTCGTGAGCACGTAGAGGCTCAGCGGATAGGTGAGGATTTTTTGTGCCGGAGTTTTCATTTCGCCTGCTGCGCAGTCGAAATAGCGCACCGTAACGATTGGTCGCCTCGCCTATCGGCTCGTCTCCTTCGAGGCTCACGATCGTCTGGCTGCGTGTAGCCGTCGGTGAGCTGATTCCACGCAGACAGTTGGCTGGGGGCATGATGGGGCTATGAGTGAAGTGAGTGAAGTGTTGGTCTTGTTGGAGCGTCGCCACGATGGTGTCGCCATCGTCACACTGTCGAATGGGAAGGTCAACGCCCTGTCAGGAGCGGTGCTCGACCAGATTTTGGCGATCGCGACAGAGCTGACCGTTAACCCACCGGGTGCCGTTGTTGTGACAGGTGGAGAGCGAATTTTTGCTGCTGGGGCAGACATTTCCGAGTTTGGCGGCTCCGATCAGGCAGCGATGATCACAGCCCGCTTCCATGCTGCACTTGATGCTGTCGCGGCGATCCCGAGGTTCGTGATCGCCGCAGTCGCCGGCTATGCGCTCGGTGGCGGTTGTGAGTTGGCGTTGGCCTGTGACTATCGGATCGTGAGTGAGCGAGGTGTGTTCGGCCAGCCCGAGGTTCTGCTTGGCACGATTCCGGGTGGTGGCGGCACACAGCGGCTCGCCAGGCAGGTCGGCCTGAGCAGGGCCAAGGAACTCTGCATCACGGGTCGCCAAGTCAAGGCCGAAGAGGCGTTGCGAATCGGCTTGGCTGACGAAGTGGTCGCCGGAGACGCGTTGCATGAGCGAGCATTCGCGCTGGCCGCTGAATGTGCCCGAGGTGCGGTCCTCGCTCAGGCGTTGGCCAAGGATGCGATCGATCGTGGGTTCTCCAGTTCACTTGCCGATGGCCTGCTGATTGAACAGGAAGCGTTCACCGAGTCGTTCCGTACCAACGACAGTCAGATCGGCGTTAAGAGTTTCCTTGAATTTGGCCCTGGCAAAGCCGAGTTCACTGGTTCGTGATCAACGCTCGCCGAGCACGTCGAGGTAGACCGTGACGGTTCGGCCAGCGATTGCGTCCCACGAGTACGTGGCATCGAGCAGTTCGCGTCCGCGTCGAACCATTTCGTTGGCGAGTTGCTGATCGGTGAGGGCGCGTTCGATACATAGCGCTAGTTCGTCGGCATTTCCGGGCTCGAACAGCAGCGCCGATCCGGTGCCACCGACCAACTCGGCGAGGCCGCCGGTGTCGGCGACGATCAGGGGCGCTCCGGCCGCTAACGCTTCCAGGGCGACAACGCCAAACGGCTCGTAGAGCGAAGGAATCACGACGCAGCCGGCGCGATGAATCGCCGATCGGAGTTGTTCGTGCGTCAGGTAGCCGGGCAACTCGACGAGATCACCGACACCGGCAATGTCGATCTGCGACTGAAGCTCCGGGAGATAACTGCCGCGCCCGGCGATCGTGCATTCGAGCGGCGCGATCCGTTGCCGAAGTGCTCCGATCGCGCGTGCGAGGATCTGGAACCCTTTCTCGTACCGCACCGTGCCCCACGCCAGCACCACACCACCGCGGCCTTGCTCGGCCCGTTCGTCGGGTCCATAGGTCGCCCACCACGTGGGATCAATGCCGCTCGGAATCTTGCGTACGTGATCCGGGTCCATCTCGAATCCGTCGACGATCTCGCGAACCATCAGTCGAGTGGTGGCGATCACGCGCCGTGATCGAAATGCCAGCCACCACTCGACCGAGTTGATGTCGGTCGGTTCGCCGGGCGGGAGGTGTCCGCCGTGGCGTCCGCGTTCGGTGCCGTGGAACGTCGTCACGATCGGAACACCAAACAGAGTGGCGCTGACGTCGGCGGCCCATGCCGCTCCCCAGTCGTGAGCGTGCACAATGTCGGGACGCCAGTCGCCGAGCGGTGCCAGCATCGACACAAAGGCGTGATTGGCCGATGCCGTGTGAGCAAGCGAGTCGTTGGGGAGCCACGGCATGTCGGCATCGGCCCGCAACACTCGGACACCGTCGACCGTGGTGTCTCGCGCCGCATCGGGGGTCAAGCGCGTGATCACGACAACCTCGTGCCCGCCGCGATTCATCGCTTCGGCGAGCCCTTCGACGTGGGCTGCCATCCCTCCTGCAGAAGTGGGTGGGTACTCCCACGAAAGCATGAGTACGCGCACGACTCCGCACGATACTGTCGCCGCCGTGACGGGCACAGGATGGGCGTCGGATCCAGAACTTCGACAAGTGACTGCAGCCAGCGTCACGCTCGGCGCTGCCGTTGGCGTGTTCGGGATTGTGTTCGGCGTCGGAGCAGTATCGGCGGGAGGTTCGATTGCCCAGGCCTGCGCGATCTCGCTGCTCGTGTTCACCGGAGCCTCGCAGTTCAGTGCTGTCAGCGTGATCGGTGACGGAGGCTCAACCGGTTCGGCACTGGGCGGAGCACTGCTGCTGGCGGCCCGCAACGGCGTGTATGGATTGACGATGGCCCGACACCTTGAAGGTTCGTTGGGCCGACGCCTGCTGGCTGCCCAACTGACGATCGACGAATCAACGGCAATGGCAACCGCCCAAGCAACACCGCGAGCGCGGCAGGCCGCGTTCTGGGTGACCGGACTCTCGGTATTTCTGTTTTGGAACGTCGGCACGCTGATCGGAGCAGTCGCCGGTTCGAACATCAATCCCGAGACCTATGGGCTTGACGCCGCATTCCCGGCTGGTTTCGTGGCGATGGTGGCACCACACTTCCGTCACCGAATCGGACAGATCGCAGGCGTGCTAGGGGCCGCTATCTGCCTCGTGCTGATTCCGTTCGTACCGGTTGGAATCCCGATTCTGTGCGCCGCTGCCGCCGTACTGATCGGAGTTAAAGCGCGATGAGCTGGTGGCTTGTGTTTCTTCTCGCTGGTGGGGCCTACGGATTCAAGGTCCTGGGTCTGGTTGTGATCGGTCGCCGCCGACTGCCGCCGATTGCTGACCGTTGCCTGCTGTTGATTCCGGTGGCGCTGGTGAGTGCGTTGATCGTGAAGGACACGTTCTCGATCGGTCAGGATCTCGTGATCGACGCACGAGCAGCCGGGGTCGCGGCGGCCGTCGTCGCTGCCTGGCGAAAGGCACCGCTGATCGCAGTAATCGTGATCGGCGCGGCCGTGACGGCGGCCCTGCGAGCCCTGAGGTAGGGCTCCCGAGAGTTGGATAGCGGGACACCAATCCCGGTCTCGACCGCACGACGCCTGTGCTGCGACGCGAACGTTTGGTGTCAGACACCAAACGTTCATCACCAGACAACTCGACGTTTGGCGACGGGAACGTTTGGTGTCAGACACCGAACGTTCGCGGTGATGTCGGACGATCGCTCGCTTCAACGAGCTGTTTGAGGTGGCGCAGGTTGCGTCGCCAGATCTGTTTCATGACGGCCCGACCGCCGACGCCTTCACCCAGTCGGGCACCCAGGAACCACGGGAAGGGGAGTTCTTCCGTCCACGTGAATCGGGTCCGTCGATCGAGGTCGATCGGCTCGAGTTCGAACACTCCGGTACCGGTCACGATTCCGGTGTGCTTGACGCCCATCCGATGCGGAGGCTCCCAATCGGTGACTTCCATACGGTCAACGAGTGTGATCGGCCCGACTTTGGTGTCGCACAGGAACTGCGTTCCAACGCCTCGAGTTTGTGATCCGACGAACCGAATCGCGACTGCATCGACCATCCAGTCGACATGCCGTTCAATCGGTTCCACCAGGCACCACACGTCGTCGACAGTGGCATTGATCTCGATGTCAACTTGAATCCGCCCCATCGACACCGAACGTTATGCGGCGGAGGGGGCAACGGCAGAACGCAACGTCTCTGCGGCCTGCTCGGGCGGGACGATGTTGATCAGGACGCCCGTCCCTCGTTCGAAGCCGGCCTGTGTCACGAGATTCGGCCAAATGTGGACATGCCAGTGGTATTCGCCCGTGTGCGAATGAGGTGCCGTGTGGAAACCGACGTTGTAGGCGACGTCGCCAATCGCTTGGTTCAAGAATCCCGTTGCGTCGCGCAGCGCTCGACCAACCGCCTCGAGCGAATCGTCATCAGCGTCTTGTAGATGCAACTCGTGACGCCGTGGGACGATCAGCAACTCGTACGGCGAGCCACTCCAGTACGGACAGATCACGGCAACGTCGTCGTTGGCGAAGACAACCCGGTCGCCGGTCGCCATCTCGGCTTCGACCGTTGTACACAACAGGCAACCGCCCGCAAAACGAGCGAAGGCGCGCTCCTCGTCGAGTACCTCACCGGGAACGAACGGTAGACCCAACAGCTGGCCGTGTGGGTGCGCCAACGATGCCCCGGCCTCACGGCCATGGTTGACGATCGCCTGCGTGTACCGTATGTGGTTGCTGGCAGCGTGCTCGCCGAATCGGCTCTTGAGCGCCAGCATGAATTGACCAGCCTCGCGGTCATCGAGCAAATCGAGCGCCTTGCGATGATCAGGTGTGTAGACGAAGACCTCGTGAATGCCGGTGCCCTCAGCCATCACATGAACGGGGCCGTCGTGGTGTACCGCGAAACCGTCATCGCCGTGGAAGGCGGGGTACAGATTCGGGATCACCCGAACCGCCCATCTACCGCCTTCGCCGATCGTTTCGAGGGCCGGAGGGGTGGCTTCCTCGTTGCCGGGGCAAAACGGGCATGGACGCCCAGTATCAAGATCATCCAAGCGCGCCCGAGGGGTGAAATCGGTCGGGCGTTGGGCTCGCTCTGCGACGATCGTGACCCATCGCCCCGTGAGCTGGTTCAAACGCATCTGACTCATCAGAACGACCATGCTAGAGCGACACCAGGTCGGATTGTGGGAATCTCTGTGGGAGCGTTTCCGACCGACACGCGATCACTTTTTGAGATAGACGCTGACATGTCGCCTGGAGTCATCAGTAAACGGTGTGCGGCCGAACTGTTCCCAACGATGTTCGAGTTCGAAACCGGCATCAATCGCCATCACGTCGATCTCAATCGGAGCCGAATATCGGATCGACCATGGTCTCAGCCGTACGCCGCCAGCCTCCGTGAACTCGACAAACTGACCATCGATCGATTGCCCGTCCGAACGATGAACGGTGACCGAAAGCACGACTCGATTCGTCGTCATAGAACGGACCGATACGTCGTTGCCGTAGCGCCCGGGCAGCTCGGGAACAAACGCCTCAACGACGAACCGGCCGCCGGGCGAGAGGCGCTCGCTCACCGCCCGGAAACAGGCTTGCTGTTCGCCGTCGGCCGTCAAATTGAACAACGTGTTGTAGGCAACGAACACCAGTGAGAACGGTCCGTTGGGAAGCCCGCTGACCATGTCGCCAGTCGTGACTGTGGCGAGCGCATCGACGTCGCGTTCGCTCAGGCGAGACAACATCGCTTGGCTGGAATCGACGCCGACGACGTGCACGTTTCGAGCGGCACCAGCGATCGCCAGCGGAACGGCTATTCGCCCGGTGCCAACGCCGAGTTCGAGGATCGGCCCGACACCAGCGAGTTCAAGCAGATCGGCGACCGTGGCGTCGATATCGGAGATCCCCTGATACCACTCGTCGTAGACGTCCGCAAAGGCATCGCCGTAGGTCGTGTTGTCGTAACCGTCCATCCGACGAACACGGTACCGCTCTCCATCCGAGGCGGTGTCGATAGCGTGGCGGTGTGGGAATCACGTATCTCGATCATGCGGCGACGACGCCGATGCGGCCATCGGCGGTCGAGGCGATGCTTCCGTTCTTCAGTGAGCGATTTGCCAACCCGAGCGGCTCTCACCGATTCGCTCGCGACGCCCGTCGGGCGATCGACGAGGCCCGTGATCAGGTCGCCGCCGTGCTTGGCGTTCGGCCTGGAGAAGTCGTTTTCACGGGCTGCGGGACCGAGGCGGACAATGCCGCAATTGCGGGGGTCGGCGGGGCATCGGTTTGCTCGGCTGCCGAGCATCACGCCGTGCTGCAGCCCGTGGAGGAGTCAGGCGGTGCAGTGGTCGGAGTCGACGCAACCGGTCATATCGATCTCGACCAACTGGAACGAGCACTGACTGATGACACGCGGATCGTCAGTGTGATGGCGGTCAACAACGAAGTTGGCACGATCACCGATCTCCTGTCGGTGTCGAAGATCGTGCGTCGCCATGCGCCCACCGCCGTGCTCCATACCGATGCCGTGCAGGCCGCTTGCTGGCTTGACATTCGCTCGATTGCTCCGTTGGTCGACATGATGTCGTTCAGCGCGCACAAGTTTGGCGGCCCCAAGGGCGTAGGGGTGCTGACAATCCGAGATGGCGTCAAATTCACCCCGCTGATCCGCGGGGGAGGTCAGGAGCGGGAACGCCGGAGTGGCACGCACAACGTCGCCGGAATCGTGGCGTTGGCGACAGCACTAGCGGAGGTCGACGCCGAACGTGAGCACGAAAACGTTCGACTCGTTGCCCTGCGGGATCGATTGATCGACGATCTGATGGCGAATGTTGAGGGTGTGGTCGAGACGATTCCTCGCGACCGCAAGATCTCTGGGTCTGCCCATGTATGCATCGAAGGCATCGAGAGCGAGTCGCTGTTGTTTCTCCTCGATGAGGCCGAGTTGTGTGCGAGTGCCGCTTCTGCCTGCGCCAGCGGAGCGATGGAACCGTCCCACGTGTTGGCGGCAATGGGTGTCGACCGTTCGCTTGCCGGTGGCGCGCTGCGGATGAGTTTCGGCACGACCACGACCGGTGCGGAAATCGACCGTGCCATCGATGTGGTGTCAGACAGCGTTCGACGACTGCGTCGTGTGAGGGTCGGGCGACGGTGAAATGAAGGTCATGTTGGCAATGAGTGGCGGGGTCGATTCGTCAGTCGCTGGTGCACTGCTACAACAGCAGGGTCATGACGTTGTAGGTGTCACGATGAAACTGTGGGGCGGCGACAGCGACTCGGGTTGTTGTAGCGTGTCCGATGTTGACGATGCCCGGCGGGTGGCGCAACAGCTCGACATCGACCATCTCGTGTTCAACTTTGGTGATGATTTCAACGAGCACGTCGTGGCCCCGTACGTGCGCGATCACGCCGCAGGGATCACCCCCAATCCGTGTGTTGAATGCAATCGGCACCTCAAGTTCGACCGGCTGCTCCGACGCGCCGACCAACTCGGTTTCGACGCAGTCGCCACCGGACATCACGCCCGCATCGATCGCCGCACTGACGGCCGGTATCTACTCGGTCGCGGTACCGATGCTGCCAAGGATCAAAGTTATGTGGTCCACATGTTGGGCCAAGACGCGCTTTCGCGCACGTTGTTTCCGGTCGGTGATATCGACAAGACCGAGGTTCGACGACTCGCTGCCGAGATGGGGCTTCGCACTGCCGCCAAGCCCGACAGTCAGGATGTGTGCTTCATCACGTCGACCGGTGGCCGTGAAACGTTTCTCGGTGATCGGATCGCGTTTCGGCCCGGTCGTGTGGTCGACACCGACGGATCGCAAGTCGGAGTGGTCGAGTCGGTCGAGATGGTCACGATTGGTCAGCGACGCGGGATTGGGTTGCCAGGCGGCGGCCCGAAGCGATATGTCGTCGATGTCGATGTCCCCAATGCGGTCGTCACGGTCGGCGCCGACGCAGATCTGTTCGTCAAGCAGTTGGTGGTCGAGTCGCCGACGTGGAGTGCTGAGCCGTTCGAGGGTGAGGCGCTTGTTCAGTGCAGCGCACATGGCGAACCGAAGTCAGGCCACGTCGTTGGCGACGGATCACGTGTGTTCGTGACCTGGGCCGAGCCGCAGCGGCGGATTGCGCCCGGCCAGAGCGTCGTGTTCTACGAACTGTCTGACCAGTACGTGCTCGGTGGCGGCACTGCCGCCCGCTGACTACGCCCCGGGAATTCGAATCAGGAGCAACTGGCCAACTGTCCAACTTGGCGCTTGTAGGTGAAGTCCGGCACGGTGTCGAGGGGAGCGGTCAGGCGACGGGCAGTCGACGCGCGATTGCACCTTGCAAGGCTTGACCGGGGCGACTTGGACTAATCAGGCATGCCGTGAGGTGGATCGCTGTGTCTCGGGGCTGCTTCGGTTTGCCGGCGAGTATCGCCGTGACTGATTCGTGGGTCACGATTTCGATGGCGTGTCCGCTGGCTGATCCGGTGAGGTCTGCAGCGGTCGTGGCAGCCGGGGCGAGATGGAGCGCGGCGATTTCTGTTCGACGCAACATCACGGTTTCGGCCAGCACGAGTTGATCGTGAATTACCAGTCCGGCGGGAACGATCACCAACCAACGACGTGACAGCCGATGCCACCGCGGCCACAGCAGCGTGGCACCAATGGCGGCGACCAGCGAAAGCGTCCCGCCGAGGATCCACTGTTTGGTCGCCAGCAAAAGCGACCCACCGAACACGGCCGCCGCCCACAACAACCACGCCAACACTGAAGCAGCCGCATACCCGGCGGGTGGGCGGAGCAGGTGCCGGTCCTCCTCGCCGTAGGCAGACGCCTGCACAAACGGACGCCCCAACTCACCGCTCAAGGCGACGATCGTGGTGAACACGGCGACGCCTGCAAACGCCCATCCCTCGGTTGGGTCGGTGCCAAAAACAAGTGCAAGGCACGCCGCAGGTATTGAAAGTGGGACGAGTACGCGAGTCGCCGTCAGGCTGGTGACGGCAGGGATCGCCATCGCACCGACGCCCAACAGCCAGATTATGCCTGCGCCATACTCGGCGACTGCCTGTACAAGGCCAGTGCGCTGGTCCGTGGCAGCGGCGATCGCTGAATCACCGAGCACGAGCACCGCCACCCACGCCAAACGAAGCACCCACGGCATCATTCGGTCAATCGGAAGCGGTGGCGTCACGCCGCAAGTGTGGCGGACAAATCGTCGTTCGCGTAGCGGTCGTGCAACGATTGTCTGATGGTGATGAGCACGCGTGCTGACGGCAACGCGATTGTCGCCGCGTTACCGCAAGCGCTCGACGTCATCGCCCCCGCATCGACAACCGGGATTGGGAGCCTGCCGCACCGCAACGCTCGCCAGGCGGTCGAGTTTGCACTGGAAGCGCACGATGTGCCCGCCATCCCCAGCCTGCCTCGCCGATCGCCGGCTGAGTCCTCGATTGCCCAGGCACTGGTCGGCGCTGCAGGTGTCACGCTCGGCCAGTACGGAACGGTTGCGATCGATATCGACCGACTCGACTCAACGGCACCCGCCGACACAGACCTGAGACGTGACAACTTCGTCGGGTTTCGGACGTTTCTTGAGCTCGCCGGCAAACGCCAATACTGCGGGCCGGTCAAGTGGCAATTCGTCGGCCCGATTAGCGTCGGAGTGGCCCTCCGCCGAGCGGGAGTTGACCCGTGTATCGCATTCGATGTTGCTCTCGGAACGGTCCGAAGTCATTTGCAGTCGCTTGCGGCTGCCGTAGCTGAGGCATTGCCGCTGTCGCCGCAGCTCGTGATCCTCAACGAGCCGTTCGCCGACGAAATGATGTCACGCGACTTTCCAATCGCGCCCGGTGTTGCAATCGATCTGCTCTCGGCGGCGATGGCGGCGGTTGAACCGTTCGCAACAGTTGGCGTCCACTGCTGCGGTGAAGTCGACATCGCGATGGTGCTCGAGTCAGGTCCGAGAGTGCTTTCGCTTCCGGTTTCCAGGTCGCTGATTCCGCTCGCCGGTTACCTCGAACGGTTTCTTCAAAATGACGGTTGGATCGCGTGGGGTGCCGTCGCCACGGAGGGCCCGATCGGCGTCACCTCCAATCGGTCGTGGCATCAGCTCTCGACGGTGTGGTCCGAGCTGGTGCAGCTGGGTGTCGACGAGCAACGCCTCCATCAACAATGTTTGTTGACGCCGGAGTGTGGGCTCGGAACACATAGCCCGGTGGTCGCTGAACGGGTCTGTCACGCACTCCACGACGTATCGCGTCGCGTGCGTGGTCGGGTTGCCAACCGGTTCGCGGCCGTCGACTGACCGTACAATCCGGCTCGATGTCAACTGCCTCAGACGAGCCCACTGCACGCCAACGGATTGACACGCTGCGTCAGCAGGTGGCCGTTCACAACCGGCTCTATCACGAACTCGATTCACCCGAGTTGCCCGACGCCGACTACGACGAACTCGTCCGCCAACTCAGGTCGTTGGAGGCGGCTGATCCGATGTATCCCGACGAAACGTCGCCTTCGCAAGCAGTCGGAGGGGCAGCCGGCGCAACGTTTGCACCGGTCATTCACGCTGTGCCGATGACCAGCCTCGACAACGCCATGAGTGCTGACGAGTTACGTGCTTGGGCGGATCGGGTTGTCCGTGGTCTCGATGGCGTGGTGCCCCGGTTTGTCGCCGAGTTGAAGTTCGACGGCCTGGCGATGAGTTTGCGGTACGAACATGGCCGTCTCGTTCAAGCGGCGACTCGGGGGGACGGCAAAGTCGGTGAGGACGTCACCGGCAATGTGCGCACGATTGCCGATATTCCCCACGTACTCACGGGTTCGGCACCGGATGTGCTCGAGGTTCGCGGTGAGGTGTACATGTCGAGCGCTGTGTTCGAGGAGCTCAACGACGAGTATCTGACTGCGGGAGCGAGGCCGCTCGTGAATCCTCGCAATGCTGCCGCCGGCAGTCTTCGGCAGAAAGATCCGGCTGCAACGGCTCGTCGGCGTTTGTCGTTTTGGGCGTATCAGGTTGGTCAGGTCGTCGGTGGGCCGGCTTTTCGTTCGCATCACGAGACGCTGGAGTTGATTGGCGCGTTGGGGTTCCCTGTCAACTCGCATGTCCGGCTGCTCGGTTCGATCGACGCTGTCGTCGAGTATTGCGCCTATCGCCAGGAACATCGCCACGACCTCGGCTACGAGATCGACGGGGTCGTGATCAAGGTCGACGATTTTGTTCAACGGGAGCGGTTGGGGTTTACGTCGCGGGCCCCTCGGTGGGCAATCGCATACAAGTTCCCGCCAGAGGAGCGCACCACGTTGCTGCGTGGCATCCAGGTTTCGGTTGGACGTACCGGGCGGACCACACCGTTCGCGGTGTTGGAACCGGTGTTTGTTGGTGGCTCGACGGTAGCAATGGCGACGTTGCACAATCAGGACCAGGTCGCCGTGAAAGACGTGCGGCCAGGCGACACGGTGATTGTGCGCAAGGCTGGCGACGTGATCCCCGAGGTCGTCGGGCCTGTGTTGTCGTTGCGTCCGGTCGGCCTGCCGGCCTGGTCGTTCCCGGTGATCTGTCCCTGTCCGTTGAAAAGTACGCTGGTTCGACCGGACGGTGAGTCGGATACTCGCTGTGTCGAGCCTGCCTGTCCGTTTCAACGTGACCAGCGAATCATCTACTGGGGTTCGCGCGGGGCGATGGATATCGAGGGTTTGGGTGAGCGAACGGTCCTGCAACTCACCGAAGCCGGCCTGGTGCGCGACCCGGCGGATATCTACTCGCTGACCGTTGAACAGGTGGTCGGGCTGGAAGGGTTTGCTGCGATCAGCGCCGAGAAACTGGTTGCAGCGATTCAGGAATCGAAGACTCGGCCGCTGCCGAAGGTGTTGACTGCGCTCGGGATTAGACATCTCGGCCCGTCGGCATCGCAGGCGCTAGCCGGGGCGTTCGGCACGCTGCGACGGATCTTTGACGCTTCAGATGAGGATCGGGCGACCGTCGATGGTGTCGGTGGAATTATCGCGGCGGCGCTGGGGCGATGGTATGGACAGCCAGTCAGTATCGATTTCATCGATCGGCTTGAGGCTGCCGGGGTCAACTTTGGCAGTGAACGGGAGGCGCTGGCGGCAGCCGAGGCGCGGGCGTCGATCGTCCAAACCCTCGCTGGAAAAACCGTCGTGGTTACCGGCGCCGTACCCGGCTACACCCGCGAGGGTGCCGAGCGAGCGATCACGAGTCGCGGCGGCAAGAGCCCCGGCAGCGTGTCAAAAAAAACGTTGGCGCTTGTCGTCGGAGAATCCCCCGGGGCCAGCAAACTCGCCAAATCCGAGGAACTCGGAGTCCCAATCATCCCCGCCTCCCGCTTCGAAGAACTGCTTGCAACCGGCGAAGTGCCGACTGACTGAGTCAGACGACGTTGAATGTCCAGGTGAAGGTTCTCGCGCGTTGACGACCTTCGCTGACTTCCCAGTAGATCAACCGAACGTCGTGTTCGCCTGACTTGAACTTCTCGATCGGTGCGCCGTCGGATGGGGTGTACGTGAGGGTTGAGTTTCCAGCTTCAAAGATCGTGACCGCTGGAATGTCGACCTGCTCGCCCCGTTCCACGGAATCCCGTTCAGATTCAGGGTCGTTGATGTCAAAGGTCTCGATTTCGATTCCGTCGATCACGAAAACGCCGGTGTGACCGGCGGCGAGGTCGGCAAAAACCTGAGTCTGGCTGAGCGCCTGCACCGCCTCGGGTTCGGGATTGACGCTCTCGACGAGCGATGGGAGGTTGGCACGCTCGTCTCCGGTGACTCCAACGAGTAATCCCCGAACGACCAGCACCAGGCCGATCGCGACCACGAAGCTGATCGCCAGGAGGTTCTTGTCGAATCGTTTGCGTGGAACGTCGCTCACGCTCACCATCATGCCGCGCCAACGCCAAGATCGGTCGGGGCTCCCACGCCAGGGTGTCACCCGTCAGGCGGAGTGAGCCGGTAGCGTTCGGCCATCGTGGAGTCGACCGACACACCCCCCGGACGCGCAACCGAGCCTGCTCAGCTGGTCGGCAGCCTGTTTGCGGACCGGTATCGACTGTTGCGTCTCGTGTCCGAGGGTGCCAACTCGGCGATCTACGACGCCGCCGATGAACAGACCCGTCGTAACGTCACGCTCAAGCTGGTGCGGCCCAAGTTGGCCGCGTCACCTTCGTTCCGCAACCGGTTCGACGACACGATTCGCGGCGTTGCTGCCCTCAGCCACCCCAATATCGCCGCCGTCTACGACTGGGGCGTGGCTCGCATGGGGGACACATCGACGGCATACCTGGTGATTGAACATCTATCGGGCGGGAGCCTGCGCGATATGTTCGACCGTGGTCGCCGTCTCACCCCATCGCAGGCTCTCGCTGTTGGACTCGACGCCTGCCGGGGGCTTGCTCACGCTCACCGCCGCGGGTTTGTGCACGGCGAACTGACGCCTTCGAAGCTGGTGTTCGGTGATGACCGGCGGCTGCGGATCGTCGACTTTGGTCTCGCCGGTTTACTCGGCGAGCAAGCGTGGGCGAAGCCGGAAGACGTCTCCACCCACGTTGCGTGGTATGCCTCGCCGGAGCAAGGTCTCGGACGTGAGATCGACGGCAAGACCGACGTCTACGCGCTGTGCCTGTCGTTACATGAGGCGGTGACCGGATCGCTCCCATTTGCGTCGGACTCCACGGTCCATTCTCTGACCGCCAGGATTGGGCGGTTGATGCCAGTCTCTGCCGATCTTGGACCACTCGCGTCCGTGTTTGAGCGGGCGGGTCGCCCCGAGCCTGACGAGCGTTCGTCGGCCGCTGAGTTCGGGAAGGGTCTGGTTGGGGCGGCCGCAAATCTGCCTCGCCCTGAGCCGCTGCCGTTGCTGTCGACCGGCTTGTTCGAGACGCCGCTTGAGCAACTTCGATCTCCCGACGATCCGACCGGAGGGGTCACCAGGCCAACACCGATAACGCCAGCGCCTGAAACGCTGATCTTGATCCCAATCGACGAACCAGGGCCGACCGCCGATACCGACACCGTCGTCGATCAAGATCTGATGGTCGAAGTTGAATCGACGGAGTACGCAGTTGGCGGCGCTGGTGATCTGGTGATCCTGCCGGTCGATGCGGATCTCGGGACCTCTGGAACTCCGCCCGGAGCAGGTGCGGAGTTCGAGAGGCAGCACGACGACGTTGCTGCGACTCGCGTACTTCCGGCGATGTATGACGAGGAGTCGCTGCCGCGACGTCACCGCCGATTTCCCTGGAAGATCGTGCTCGGGCTGCTGGTGCTGGGCGCGTTGGGGACGCTGGGCGTGCTGGCAACGCAGCTGTTCAAGACACCGACGTACCTGGTGCCCAACCTTGTTTCGCTTCCCGAGGCCGAAGCCCGTAATCTGATCGCCGCTAATCAATGGGTGCTTGGCGTTGAGCAGGAACGCAGCGATGCTGTTCCGACTGTCGGTCAAGTGGTGCGCACCGAGCCGGCCGCCGGCGTCGAACTTGCCGAGGGCGAACCATTCTTGATGGTCGTAAGTCAGGGACCGACGCTGCGTGCCTTACCTGACTCAACGAACCTGTTGTTGAGCGAGGCGCAAACGGCCCTCGTCGAGTTGGCGCTTACGCCAGAGGCCGTGTTTGTGTTCAACGAGGTCGTAGTCGACGGAACCGTGATCTCGTGGTCGGTTCCCGGCGACTTGACGTTGACCACCGGCTCTCTCGTCGAGCCGGCAACACCGGTGCAACTGATCGTGTCGAGGGGCCCAGCGCCACGCGTCGTTCCGAACCTGATCGGGCTTCCAATTGGTGATGTGACCGCCGCGCTGGAAGCGATCGGGCTGGTCGTGACTGAGGGTGAGCAGGCGTTTAGCGATGATTTCCCGCTCGGTTCGGTGATCAGCCAGGGGATTGTGGCCGAGACCGAGGTAACCAGGGGTACCGCAGTTCCAGTCGTCGTTTCCAAGGGGCCTGACGTCGTGATCTTTCCCGATCTCGTTGGTGCGGCCAACTTCGATCAGGCTGCCCAACTGCTACGAGATGCTGGGTTTGAACCGCTGTTGACCTTCGGCGACGCCCAAGGGGCAATCCAGTCCGTGTTGATCGACGATCAGGATCCGGTGGTCGGTCAGGCCTACCGACGCGGCACGCTCGTCGAGTTCGTCGCCCTGTAAACGGGACTATTCGGTGATCGCGTTGATCTCGGCGGCGACCTGATCCGAAAATTCGTTGGTTGGGATTGCGGTCTGCAACGCCATCAACTTCATCATGTCGCCCTGGATCTTGATTTTGCCCGCCATGAACGACTGCATGGCGATTGCCGGGTCACGGTCGACGAGCATCGCACGCGCGGTTCCGTAGTCGGTCATCAACACGGCATCGGGGTCATCGAGCTGGCCGAGTTCGAGGACCAGGCTCCCTGAACTTGTATCGATGTAGGCGTTGACGGTTCCGTCGCCGAACGGAACCTCGGTGATCACCTGATTGATCCGAATCGTTTGGGTGACCGCTGGCAGCTGATCCTCGTAGCGCGTGCGAATCTCGCGAGCAGCATCGATCCAACCATCCGACAAGAACATGTGCGTCATCAGGTGAAGCTATCCCGGCATCGGCCCCGCCATTCATCCGGCTGGTCAGTTGACCTGGCGTTCGTAGCCATCCCAGAACGGTTCTCTGAGCTTGAACTTCTGCAACTTGCCCGTCGCCGTGCGGGCTAGCTCGGAACGGAACTCGACCTTCTTGGGGCACTTGTAGCCGGCCAGTTTCTGCTTCGTCCACGTAATCACTTCGGCCTCGGTGAGGGTTGAACCGGGCGACGTCACGACGAGCGCCGTGACCAGCTCGCCCCACTTCTCGTCGGGGATACCGATCACGGCCACCTCGGTGATGTCCGGGTGTTGGAAGATGGCGTCCTCGACCTCGATTGACGACACGTTTTCGCCACCGGTGATGATCACGTCCTTCTTGCGATCGCTGATCGTGACGTAGTTGAACTCGTCGATCAAACCGCCGTCGCCGGTGTGGAAGAAGCCGTCGTGGATTGCCTCCGCGGTGGCCGCAGGCTGATCCCAGTAGCCATCCATCACCATGTTGCCACGTGCCGTCACCTCGCCCGTTTCGGTGGTCGCCATGGTGCAACCGATCACCGGTCCGCCGGCCCGATTCAACCGGACCGCTCGATCGCCAGGCGAGAGGGCGTCCCACTCTGCTCGGGTGCGGTTGATGGTGACGACTGGTGTTGTCTCGGTGAGTCCGTATATCTGTACGAACTCCCAGCCGAGCTCGGTCTCGCACCGCTCGATCGTTCTGGTTGGGGGCGCCGCGCCTGCGACCACAATCCTCACCCGACCACGACCGGGGATCGACCCCTCCCACGTTGCGGCAGCATCGAGAATCAGGTTGAGCACGGTTGGGGCACCACACATCAGGGTGACGGCGTGCTCGTCGATCCGTCGCAGGATCTCGGCACCGTCGACCTTGCGCAGGATCACATGTTTGGCACCCATGCCGGTGACGGCGTACAGCATTCCCCACCCGTTGCAATGGAATTGGGGGAGTGTGTGCAGATACACATCGCGATCGCTCACGCCCATGTGCCACCCAAAGATCGAGGCATTCAGCCAGAGATTACGATGCGTGAGCTGCACCCCTTTCGGTCGAGCGGTTGTCCCAGAGGTGTAGTTGATCGTCGCCGTTGCGTCCTCGTCGGCTTCCCACATAACCGGTTCGGTGTCGAATCGCATCAGGGTCGCATCGCTGACAGCGCCGATCGTCCATTTCATATCGCACTCGATGTCGGCCATTGCCTGCTCCAACTCGGGGTCGACAAGCAGCACCCTCGCGCCGGAGTGGGCGATGATGTACTTCACCTCCTCGGCGACCAGCCGGAAGTTGATTGGCACCAAAACTCGACCGGAGCCCGACACACCGAACAGCGCCGTCAGCAGTCTTGCGGAGTTGTGTGACACGATCGCCACTCGTTCACCCGGTTGGACTCCGAGTGCATCGAGACCGGCCGCGAGGGCGTTCGCTCGTCTGGCCATTTCGCGGTATGTGATCGAATCCCACGACTCAGCAGGCTGACTTGGCTCATCGACGATCGCTATGCGATCCGGATAGAGCAGTTCAGCGCGGCGGAGGAAGTCGTTGACGGTGAGTGCAACCTTCATGGTCGGAGGTTAGCGAGGCCCGGTGGTGAGTGGCCAGGGACGGTTGCGCTCGACGGTCAGTGCCATATCGAGCAACAGTTGCTCACTGAAGTGACGACCGACAACCTGCAACCCGATCGGGAGACCGTCGACGAAACCGGCGGGGATCGAGATTGCTGCGTTGCCGTACAGATTGGCTGGAAACGTCAGTCGACCGTTGATTTTGGCTCCGGCCCTGACACCGCCGAACGTGTCGGGGAGTGGCCCTTCGGCCTCGAAGGCGACATCCGGATTGCTGGCGGTGATCACGAAATCGACGCCGCCGGCGTTGGTGTCGAAGATCCGTGCCATCGCCTCGTTGAGTTCGGTCCGGCGCTTCTCGAGTTTGATTCGTGCTTCGGCCCCGTACTGGCCTTGGCCGAGTTCCATCGCCATCCGGATCTCCGGCGTCAAGTCGTCGGCGCAGGCCGGCCAGTAATCACGCAGCGATTCGATGAGTCCGACCGAGTTGGCGACCGACCACGCCATGCCCATTCGCGGCAGTTCCGTATCGACGCCATCGACACGAACCATCCCGCAGTCGGTGATCAGTTGGCTTGCGGCCTCGTCAAGTAGCTCCCACATCACCGGTGACACGGTGGCGGCTCCCCAGGTGGACACGACGGCGACTCGTTTGCCACGTAGCTGCTCTTGATGTGAGCCGAGCTCAGCCTCCCAACCATCGACTCGGGCCAGGCTGAGTGGGTCACGCGGGTCATGCCCGTTGCAGACGTCGAACCATCGTGCGGTGTCTCGAACGGATCGTGACAGACACCCCACAGTGACGGTCAGTGCCCCGAGGTTGGCGTTTGGTGAGCGCGGGATTCGACCATACGTCGCCTTCAGGCCGACCAGCCCGGCAAAGCCTGCAGGAATCCGGATCGACCCGCCACCGTCACCACCCGAGGCAAGCGTGACCAGACCACCGGCAACAGCAGCAGCGCTGCCTCCCGACGATCCACCGGGTGTCCTACCGTGCTGCCACGGGTTGTGGGTGGCACCATTCAGAACCGTGCGGGTGACGTTGACTCCACCGAACTCGGAGGCGGTCGTCTGACCGACCAGCACCGCTCCGCCGATGTCACGTACACGTGCAACGTTGGTGCTCGTCACGGTTGCGACCTGATCGCGGTAGACGACACAGGCGTGTGTGTCTGGCCATCCGATCACTTGATCGAGTTCCTTGACGCCGATCGGCACGCCGCCGAACGGTTTCGACACGTCAGCCGCGGCCGCCGCTCGGCGGGCCTCGTCTCGGTGGAGATTCGAGAAGGCGTTGAGGTGACTGGCATCGATCGCCGCCAACGTCGCCTCGAGTTCCTCACTCGGAGTGCGCTCGCCGGCCCTGAAGGCGTCGACCAGCGAGCATGCGTCGCCTTGCCAAGGCGAATCTGCTTGCTGCGGCGGGTCATGGGGTGTGTCTGGCATGTCCGGCAAAGTAGTTCGCTCGGGTGTCCTCGTAGCATGCGGACCCGATGGATTCACGCGCATTTCTCGGTCTTGAACAGAGTCACAACCCGTTTCGATGGACGTTGCCGGTCCGCAAGCGCGTCTGCACCGGCGGCGGATTTCTGTTCGGCGGCTGCGGTTTGGGTGCCGCCATCTCAGCGTTGGAGGGAACCAGCGGGCGTCAACTGGTGTGGGCGACGGGGCAATATCTGTCGTACGCCAAACCGGATGAGGTGCTCGACATCGACGTCACCGTTGCCGTTGACGGCCATCAGATCACGCAGGCCAGAGCGGTCGGACATGTTGGCAATCGCGAGATCTTGACCGTCAACGCCGCCCTGGGCGAGCGTCCAGAAATGCCGTCTGGACAGTTCGAACAAATGCCCGACGTGAACACCCCGAACTCGTATCCCGGGCGTGTGCATCACCATCATCGGACCGGGTCGATCAACGATCAGCTTGAAGAACGGATCGTCAAAGGCCGCCGCGCCGATCAACGTGATGGCTCGCTGGCCGACGGGCAGACGATCGTGTGGGCGCGGATTCCCGACGTGATTCAAGGTGTCGATGCCGCCACGCTGGCGGTACTCGGTGACTTTGTGCCGATGGGTGTCGGACAATCACTCGGAATCCAAGGCGGCGGCAACAGCCTCGACAACACACTTCGGGTGATGCAGCTCGTGCCGACCGAATGGGTACTGCTCGATATTCGGGTGCACGGGGTCGAACGCGGCTTCGGTCACGGCCTCGTGCACATGTTCGCCGAGGATGGCACGCTGATGGCGACCGCCAGCCAGAGTTGCATCGTGCGGTTCTGGAAGGATTGATCTCATGCCGCTGCCGATTCGACTGTCATTACCGGTTCGACATGGAATGACGATCCCGCTGCCTGGGCCGTTACATGCGCAACGTGAACGTTTGATCGAGCTTGCCGACCTCGGATACACCGATGTTTGGTCGGCCGAATCAGATGGCGGCGATGCGTTTACACCGCTGGCGCTGGCTGCCGCTTGGGAACCGCGCCTTCGTCTCGGAACGGCTATCGTGCCGGCCTACACGCGTGCACCGGCCTGCATGGCACAGAGCGCAGCGACTTTGGCTGACGCCGCACCTGGCCGATTCGCGTTGGGTGTCGGATCATCGTCGAATGTGATTGTGGAACGCTGGAATGGGGTGCCGTTCGAGCAGCCGTATCGCAAGGTCCGTGACATGGTCCGGTTTCTGCGCGACGCATTCACCGGGGAGAAGGTGACTCGCAAATACGACACGTTCGAGATCCAGGGATTCCGGCTAGGAATTCGGCCGGAGCAGACGCCTCCGATCCTGGTGGCGGGTTTGCGAGCGGGCATGTTGAAGATGGCAGGACGCGAGGCCGATGGTGCGATCACCAACTGGTTGTCGCCGGAGGACGTTCCGCAGATCGCCGCCGCCGTTTTGGCTGGTTCGGGCGGCGATGAGCGCGAGTTGGTCGCCCGAATTTTCGTGTGCCCGAGTGAGAACGCTGATGTGGTGCGAGCGGGTGCCCGTTACGCGATCGCCGCCTACATGAACGTGCCGGTGTACGCCGAGTATCAGGAGTGGTTGGGCCGCGGCGAGATGTTGGCCGACATGTGGGCTGCCTGGAAAGCGGGGGATCGCAAGGCGGCGCTGGCGGCAATCCCCGACGAGGCGGTCGATCAGCTCGTGGTCCACGGCTCGCCTGAGTACTGCCGGTCACGAATCCAGACCTACTTCGACAACGGCGTCACGACCAGTTCTCTGGCGATCCTCCCGTTCGATCCAGAGCTCAGCTTCTGGGACGCCGCCCGCTCCCTCGCCCCAACCGCCACCTGAACGTTTGGTGTCTGACACCAAACGTTCGCACTCGGTGCGCGGTGGTGCGCCCCTCAGGTGTGGAGGGGTTGCATCGTTTGGTTGCTGGTTCATTGCCATTGCCGGTCCCGGTCTCGTTGGGCTCTGGTTCCGGTTCGGATTTCGATTGGGGTTTCGGCCCAGATGGTTCCATCGGGTTGCCGGGTGGTGAGCGTGCGGTCGGGGGAGAGGTTGATTGTCCAGCCGCCTTCGTGGACTCGATGGTGATGTTGTTCGCAGGCCGGGAGCATGTCTTTGAGATCAGTGTTCCCGCCGTGT
>JANOTN010000145.1:0-2634 GCA_031416375.1 Ilumatobacteraceae bacterium | reverse complement strand
AAACGAATCACCCGAAACCCGTGATCGACGAGCGCCTCGACCAACTGCGCCGGCCAATCAATCAACTGATTGCCAAGCCCCATGATCATCAACAGCGGCTCCCCCGACCCGCTTTCCTCGTACTCGATTGTGATGCCGTTGGCCTGCACCGAAGTCATTCTGAAAGGCTAACGGCCACCGGTTATGTGACGTCGAGGCTGGCGAGCAGCAATCGACCCATTTCCTGAGCACGTAGGGCAGCGTCAACGTCACCTTCTGCTGCAGAAACGATCGAACCCTTCATCAGGATGTGCCACTGGCGGGCGAACGCCGCCGGATGGACAACTCCCGCCTCAGCGGCCAGCGAAGCAACAAACGATCGAATGCTGGCCAACTGGTCGCGACACTTGCGATGGATCGGATGCTTGCGATCGTCGATTTCGATCAATGCGTTGATGAACAGGCAGCCCTCAAACGTGCGCCGCCGGAACCAGCCGTCGAACACATCGAAGATCGCCAACAGTTGATCAGCGGGGCGATCAGCCCGACGGGCCACTTCGGCCTGCAGCCACTGCTGCGTCCACAACTCCTCGCGCCGATCGAGCACGGCCAGAACGAGATCGTCCTTCGACGCGAAATGTCGGTAGAGGGTCATCTTGGCGACACCAGATTGTTCGACGATCGTGTCGACACCGACCGCCCGGATTCCGTGTTGGCAGAACAGTTGATAGGCGGTCGCCAGCACTCGCTCGCGAGCAACGGGCCGAATCTTCGTGGTTCCCATGCAGCCAGAACGCTACCCGTTGACAGGTCGCCGCGTTGGGCTTACTGTGCGACAGACAGGTCTGTCTCATACAGGCCACCGAGAACCGCAGAGGGGCAGGTTCGGATGAGTGCATACGACCCGAGGAGCGAAACGGGGATCCCGACCGAACAGGTTGGATCGCTACCGAGACCGAGCAGTCTGCAGGCCGCCTACGCCGCCTACGACGCTGGCGAGGTCACGAAAGACAAACTCGAAGCTGAGCAGGACGCTGCGGTCAAGGACTCGATCGAGCATCTCGAGGCAACCGGCTCGCCGATCATCTCCGACGGCGAACAGCGTTGGTCGAGCTTTGCCACGTACGCGCTCGCCGACACCCTCGCTGGAACCGGACTGGCCGACAATCTCGCCGGTGGCGGCCAGTTCTTCGCGATCTTCGCTGACGGACACGGTCGTCAACTGCCGCGTCTCACGGGTGGCCCGTTCAAATATAAGACCTACGCCGCCGACACGCTCAAGAAGTCGATCAAGATCGCCAACAAGCCGATGAAGCAGGCCGTCATCGCCCCATCGATGCTGGCCCTGCTCTACCCGCTGAGCACCGAGGTTCCGGGCTACTCGCGCGAGGACTTCGAAGCCGATCTGATCAACGAGTGCGAGAAGGACATCCGCCAAGCCTTCGCCGCCGGGGCGGCGCGAGTGTCGGTCGACTTCACTGAAGGTCGTCTGGCTACTCGCGCCGACCCACGCAATCCGTGGACTGGGGCCAACATGCTCCCGCACTTCATCGAGTTGAACAACCGTGTGATGGAGCGCTTCACGGCCGATGAGCGAGTCAACATCGGCGTCCACACCTGCCCAGGCGGTGACCGCGACTCGGTCCACAGCGCCGACGTGCCCTACAACAACCTGTTACCAGAGATGTTCAAAATCAACGCCGGCTACTTCTTGATCCAGCTCGCCAGCGAGCGCGATCGCGACCCGGTCTACGAGTCGATCGGCAAGTATCGCCGAGACGACGCCAATGGCGTTTCGCAGATGTGCTATGTCGGCGTCACCGTGACACAGAGCCCGAGACCGGAGAGTGCCCAAGAGGTTTGCGATGCATTGGTGCGGGCAGCGAACTTCATCCCCAAGGATCGTTTGGGATCTACCGACGACTGCGGTTTCTCACCGTTCAGCATCGACGAGAAGCCCAACCACGGATCCCCCGACTATGCCCGCGAGGTCGCCTTCCAAAAGATCACCAACCGTGTCGAGGGCACTAAGATGGCGGCCGAAAAGCTCGGCGTCTCGTAACGCTACGGAGCAACACTCTCTGGTGCCGATCCCGGCTGGATCGGCACCAGGGAACACACCAACGAAATGATTCCAGTGACTCCCCCTTGTCCGGTACGGTGAGCAGCGAGCTATGGGATTCTTCAAGAAGCAAGCCGCCGACACCGCCGAGATCGCACGTCTGAAGGCAGAGATCGCCGCAATGGGTGCCCGCCTCGACGCGTCGGATGCCTCCAAACACGAACTGGGCACTCGAGTCCAGGGCCTCGTGACCCGGCTTGATACCCCCATCGCTCCCCCGCCGAGCGGTCCGCCGCCCGCTCGACCCGCATCCGTGAGTCCGGCTGAACTCGACGTGATTCGGGCCCAAATCCAGCGACTCTCCGACAGGCTCGACACGATCGACACCCGAGTCACGTCGATCTCGACCGAACTCGCCAACCAACTCTCGGAACTCTCGGGCGATATCGATGCGATGGGCGACAGTCAGCCGCCGACCGAGCAAGCTGTCGGAGAAATCCGCGACGCCCAGACGCGGCTGGCGAACGAGCAAGCCCGGTACCAAATCGCCTTCCGTCAAGACCTCGCCGATCTGGCCGATCGTTTGGTGTCTG
>JANOTN010000144.1:0-14671 GCA_031416375.1 Ilumatobacteraceae bacterium | reverse complement strand
CGAGCTGTCCTTGCAGCCGATCGCAACCGGTCAGCAACATCGTCCGGGAACGCAACAACCATCGTCACGCCACGATCGTAACCAACCAGAGAATCGGCGCAAGGCGAAGCTGTGGCGGCCGAACGAAGCGGACACGGTCGGGCCAGTTCAAATTGAAGCGTCGCGACGTTGTGGTCGGACGATGAGTCCTTCGGCTACGCACCCCCCACGCTGCCGTTCCTCGACAAGGTCGGTGGTGCCCGTCGCCCGTTCGATCTGAGTTGATCACAGGTGGCCGACCGACCTCGACGGCCTACAGGGCGAGCGGGCGGCCGGTGGCGTTTCTTATCGGCGGGGTAGGCCAGGTTCTTTCGCCCGGGACGAGGTTCATGGCCACGTAGGCATCGAGCAGCCAGGTGGCTTGGTCGTCGCCGAACACGTAACCCACGAGATCCACGTAGGCGCGTCGAAATCGTGGACCGTGACCGGAACCAACGCCAGCCAACACATGGGCGAACTCGTGCACGAGCGTTGCCGTGGTCATCTGGGGTGCGGCGAGCCGGACTATCGGACGAGCGCTGCCGCGTACCGTCGTCGAGGACGACCCTGCGTCAGAGCGGGCTGCCACGACCGGCACGTCGCCGTGCGGCCACCAGACCGCGGACGTGATCAAGTCGGCCAACGGCACGAGCTCACCGAACGGCACGATCGATTCGTACGAGGTCCCTTCGAATGCGGCGATCTCGGCGGCGTAGACGGACGAGCGACCTACATCTGGCGTGGCACCACTCATCGAGCACGACCGATCGCACGTAATCCCCCGACTTGTTCCCTCCCGAGGTCTGCTCGACTTGCGGCGGCTCGTCCGGCCTCCCAGCCGGTGAGTGTTGCTGCTTTCGGACGCCGCGCCGAGGTCACTCGCCCAAACTTCTGACGGGCAAACTCCTCGACCCGTCGATCTCTCGCACGCAGTGCCGGCAAGGTCGAACTGGCGGGGTGGACGTGCTGGAGGGCCTGTTCTTCGGTCTTCTTCAACATCAGGCGAATCTGATCGGCGTACCCGAACATGAACGAGCGACGCCACTGTTGGGTGGCCGCCGGCGTGGCGCGACGTTCCATCGCCATCCGTGACGCGGCCTGCGTGTGGAGCGAGTTATAGAGCAGTTCAACCGTGTCGAGATCGCTGCGAAACCCTGCCACGAAAGCGATCGTGCCACGATCGTGGACCTCGAACACCGTGCGGCAGCCGTGGCCGGTACCAATCGCTTGAAGCAGGTTGAGCCGCCCTCGCACGTATGCCCCACGCCCGAGCGGGAACTGGATCATGTAGAGATCGTCGCCGGCCTCGGCCCTGAGCCGCTCGGGGTCGATGCGGTGAGCCGCGATTAATCCGGCAGCCTTGCGCGAGAAGGCGTCGGCCTCGTTCGAGTTCGAGGTGCCTTCGGCCATCGCCAGCAGTTTCTTGACCTTGGCGAGCACGCTCGGGTCGGCAGATGAGTTCGTCGTGTCCATGACTTTCACATCATGACGTAGGGCTGTCACACTCACCGTGACATTCACTGCTCAGCGACCGGAACTCCTTCAACATCGGCCGGTGTCACCGAGGCAACGACGGAGTCGACCAAGCGACCGGTAACTCCGTCGATTTCAATCAGCGGCGGGAGTTCTGCGTCGCCACGTCGGCCCGATTCGAGGATGGCATCGTGGCATCGCTCAAGCCGGTTGCGGTTGGCCTCGGTGCAGGATCTGGCCGGGCCGATAGCATGCCGGACGTTCCGCGGATGTAGTTCAAGGGCAGAACCTCAGCCTTCCAAGCTGATGATACGGGTTCGAATCCCGTCATCCGCTCCAATCGAAACCCTCATGGCGCTATCGGGAACATGGTAGAAGATCGTCGTCGAACAACTGCAGGAGATGTCCACCGATTTCGATCGCGTTCTGGCGGTCGTTGCTCATCCTGACGACTTGGAGTACGGCGCATCGGCCGCAATCGCGGTATGGATCGATGCCGGCAAGACCGTCACATATCTGCTCGTCACCCGGGGTGAGGCGGGAATCGATGGTCTTGACCCAGCGGTATGCGGTCCGCGCCGTGAACAGGAGCAGATCGCGGCTGCGAGGTGCGTCGGCGTCGATCTTGTCGAGTTCCTCGACCATCGCGATGGCGTGATCGAGCACACGGTGGCGCTTCGCGGCGAGATCGCCGCGGCGATTCGTCGACACCGTCCGGAGTTGGTGGTAACCCTCAACCACGAGGACAGTTGGTTCGGTCGACGTTGGAACTCGCCTGATCATCGGAGCACCGGTCGCGCCGTTCTGGACGCCGTGGGCGACGCCGGAAACCGTTGGATCTTTCCCGAGCAGATCGACGAAGGGTTGCAGCCGTGGGGAGGAGTCAAATGGGTGGCGGTCGCCGGATCATCGAATCCAACCCACGCCGTGGCAGTCGAGGCGGGACTTGAACGTGCGATCGCCTCGCTGGAAACGCACAAAACATACCTCGACGCACTCGGCGGCGACATGGCCGACCCACGTACGTTCCTGACCGGCATGGCCAGAGCGGCCGCCGATCGGTTCGGAGGTCGTCTCGCTACGAGCTTCCAACTGATCGGCGATACCTGACGCGATTGTCGTCGACATCGGATCGAGCGTCAGCGTGCAAGCTTGCTCCGGAAGGTGCCATCTCTGCTGCGCACACTGATGCGTTTCACCTACACGGGGACCGGTCGGACCCTGACACCATCCGACCTAGTCCAAATCAGACCAGGCCGTCGAGTCGAACAACACCGCCAACGCAAACAGACGAAGCACCAGCAAGAACAACAACGGCGAGACAAACAAACCAAACGATGCAGCCCCTTCAAGTGTGAGGGGCATCGCCGCGCCCCGGCACCGGCACGACGCAGTTAGATGCCGCCTGAGATTACGGCTGTCAGTTTGCGGTCCGCCGCCGGTCTTGCACCTGGGTGTTCGATCACCCAGGCTGACACGGTCGTCGCGAAACGAGCTGCCTCGACGGCTGAGCTACCCGTCAGGTACTTCGCCAGGAACGAGCCGGCGAACGAGTCACCGGCCCCTGTGGCGTCGACCAGATTGTTCGTGGCGGGAGGAATGTGATGCGCTTCACCGTTCTCCCAAACCAAAGCGCCATCGGCATCGAGTTTGAGAATCACGAGTGCGCTCGGGTACAGCAGATCGAGTTCGCGAGCGATCTCCTCCGGGTCCTTCATGCCGGTCAACATCGCCCCCTCCTCCTTGTTGGGGAGGAACACGTCAACACCGAGATCCTGCGTCACTGCGAGGAAGTGCTCGACGCCCATTTCAGAGATCATCTGGAACGAACCGGGATCGAACGACAGGGTCGCTCCCCCATCGCTCGCCAGTCGAGCAGCCTCACGGGCTGCTGATCGAGGCGGATCGGTGAAGAACGACCATGCCGTCAGATGTAGGTGCGAGGCGCGCCGAAACAAGTCGCGTGGCAGTTCACTCGGCATCAGATAGAAGTCGGCTCCGTGACCCGAAACCATCGAACGTTCGCCCGTGTGATCCACAAACACTGCGACCGAACCGGTGGGATGCGCATCTGACTCGACCAGGTGCCGATCAACGCCTTCACTGTCGAGATTGTCGTGCGCCAGTTGCCCCATTCGGTCACGGCCGATCTTGCCGACGAAGTGAGTCGCAAGCCCACAACGTGATGCCCACACAGCCACGTTGGCGGCGCTCCCTCCGGGCATCAGCATGACCTCACCGAACGTGTCACCACCGCGCAACAGTTCCGTGTTCGTGCGGATCAGTACGTCCCACGCAAAGTCACCGAGGACACAAAGTTCAGGCACCGGATCGACCACAACCGTCACCGTATCTGGCCGGTCACGTACAGTCGCCGGTCATGTTCACTGTCGGCGCTCTCCTCGTGGGTGCGCTAGCAGCGTTTATCGTCGGTTTGTCGAAGACAGGGTTGCCGGGCGGAGGGCTGATTGCGATTCCGTTGTTTGCCACCTTGGTGGACGGACGCCTGATCCCCGGAGCTTCGCTTCCGATACTCCTGGTCGCTGATCTTTTTGCAGTTGGTCTCTACCACCATCACGCTCGTTGGGATCTACTCAGATCTCTCGCCGGCGGCGTCGTCGTCGGGTTCGCCGCAGGGGTCGTGTTCTTCATCTCCGTCGGGAGTGCCACACGGCCAATCGAAGTCGTGATTGGCGTGATCATCCTGCTCATGGTTGTTCTCCAGTTGTGGCGAATAGGGCGCAACACTCCCGTCAAACCGGTGCCGCCAGCGATCGCCGCCGGTTACGGAACAGCGGGCGGGTTCACCACATTCGTCGCCAACGCCGCAGGCCCAATCATGAACACCTACATGACTGGCCTCGGATTGCCGAAGGCCGAGCTGGTCGGCACGTCGGCACTGTTCTATTGCTCCGTGAACCTCGCCAAGGTGCCGATCTACATTGCGCTTGGCGAGTGGACGGGTGGCGGGCGATTCTTTACGGAGGAGACCTTGGCATTCGACGCAGCGATGATTCCGGCGATATTCGTGGGCGTGTTCAGCGGCCGAGCGCTCTTCAACGTGATCTCACAGCGTGCGTTTCTAGTCGCTGTTATGGGGCTATCCGGGGCTGGCGCAGTCAGGCTGCTGCTGCCCTAACCCGATTCGGTTGGCGAACGATGCGACGCACGCCGGGTATGCCGATCTTGATGACCATCGTCGCGCTCACAGCGGCTTGCGTGGCTACCGAACAGGTCGTGTTTGTCGGCGAAGAAGCCCTTAAACCCACGCATCGGCTGAATCTTCTGCCAGACTCCGCGATTGTGAACCAAACACAAACAGTGACCTTTCCCGACGGGTTCTTGTGGGGTGCAGCCACCGCCTCGTATCAGATCGAAGGCGCAGCGCACGACGGTGGGCGCGGACCATCGGTGTGGGACCACTTCTCGCACACTCCGGGAAGGACCGCAAACGCCGACACCGGCGACACAGCCTGCGACCACTACAACCGAGTCGAATCCGATGTCAAGATGATGGCCGAACTCGGGTTGCAGACCTACCGGTTTTCGATCTCGTGGTCACGCGTCATGCCTGACGGCCGCGGCAAGCCAAACGCCGAGGGAATCGCGTTCTATCACCGCCTCGTGGAACTGCTGCTCGCCAACGACATCGAGCCGTGCCCCACATTGTTCCACTGGGACCTGCCATCAGGGCTCGAGGAGATCGGCGGGTTCCGCAACCGCGACACCTGCAGTTGGTTTGCCGACTACGCCGCGTTGATGACGCAGGAACTCGGTGACCGAGTCCACATGTGGTCGACGTTCAACGAGCCGTGGTGCTACGCCTACCTCGGGCACGGTTCAGGCGTGCATGCTCCCGGTCTGACCGATGATCTCGCGGCGGTCACGGTCGCCCACCATCAACTACTTGCGCATGGCCTGGCGCTTCAGGCGATGCGAGCCGAACGCGACAATCTGCAACTCGGGATCGTGATCAATCCGAGCAACGTCCGTCGGGAGGGAAACCCGCCCGCACCTGAAGATGCGATGCGTCGGATGGACGCGATTCACAACCGCTGGTGGTTCGACTCTGTCGTCAACGGCCGCTATCCAGCCGACATCCTGGACGATTTCGGTTGGCTCGCCGACTCCGTTCGACCCGGCGACGAAACGACGATCAACCAACCGCTCGACTGGATTGGAATCAACTACTACAACGACATTCTCGTGAAGGCGACCAGCGGCGATGCCACTGGCCGGATGCGGGCCTATCCCACCGCCCAAGGGATCACAGAGTCAGACGTACGACCAAAGCACACCGATATGGGCTGGCCTATCACCCCTGAGGGTCTCACCGAGCTGCTGGTGCGACTCAAGCACGACTACCCGAACCTGCCCCCTGTATACATCACCGAGAACGGATGCGCCTACGACGACCCGGTGATCGACGGCCGGTGCACAGACACTCGCCGGATCGAGTACCTCGACATTCATCTACGAGCGATCAAGGATGCGATCGACGAAGGTGTCGATATTCGGGGCTACTACCAGTGGTCACTGATGGACAACTTCGAATGGGCGCTCGGTTACGACAAGCGTTTCGGGCTGGTCCACATCGACTTCGACACGTTGGACCGCACGCCGCGAGACAGCGCCTTTTGGTATCGAGAAGTGATCAAGCGCAACGGCTTGAGTTCAGCGAACGCCAAGTAGATCGACCACGAAGATCAGGGTTTCATTGCCCTTGATCACTCGGCCCGCACCCTGCGCTCCGTAACCCATGTGCGGTGGAATGTGGAGCGTGCGACGCCCGCCGATCTTCATCCCAGCAACGCCTTCGTCCCAGCCCTTGATGACTTGGCCGCGGCCGAGGCTGAACTGGAATGGCTCCATCCGATCCCATGAAGCGTCGAACTGCTTGCCTGTCGACCACGACACACCGACATAATGAACCGTGACCTGCTGACCCTCCTTGGCTTCGTCGCCATCACCCTCGATGTCGTCGATGATCACCATTTGATCTGGAGCATCTGTTTCCGGCACTGTCACATCAGGCTTGCGCATCAGATGAAGTTATCCAGCTCGTTCGACGATCTGACGCAACTCTGGCCAGGTGCTGGCGAACCCGGCGTGAAGTTGACGCTGCTCGACTTCGTCCGGCGAGTCCCAGGCAACTGCGTCGGTTTCGAAGTTGATCGAAGAACCAAACTCGCCGTCAACCTCGACCACAAACGTCGTGTACGACCAGTCGGCAGCTGGCGCGAACACGACGTGGCCGAGCACGGTGTAGTTCTCGGGCAGACGGCCAACCTCCTCTGACGCCTCGCGCAGACCACCTTCCAATGCCGATTCGTGCTCGTCGAGCGCTCCCCCGCTACACGACCACGTTCCACCCTCGTGAGCCAACGCCGACCGTTTCTGCAACATCACACGAGGTCCATCAGGAAACCGGACGATGAACACGACACCGGCAGCCCCGTACACACCCCACCGCACCTGCCCATCACTACACCGCAGAAATCCGTCGCCGCTGCGTCGACTCACAATCGGTCACTCCACAGCTTCCGAGCGGCATCGACAGTCGGCATACCGATCGTGCCACACGACGCACCTTCGGGCCGATACCTCTCGCCAAGTAGGGCGCTCAGCGTGCTCCCGGCACTGCGGGTCAGCGCCTGCAGGTCGTAGCCGCCTTCGAGCACGACCAACACACGACGAGGCTCAACCAACGATTGCAGACGGAGCGCCAGATCGGCGTAGTCGTCGGCAGTCAGCCCTAAGCCGGCCAACGGATCATCGCGATGAGCATCGAAGCCGGCCGAGATGATCAACCAGTCTGGCGCGAACCGTTCGACCACTGGCACGACAACGTGATCGAAGGCTGCCCGATAGGTGTCACCTGCGGTCCCCTCAGGAAACGGCAAGTTGAGCGTCGCCCCAACTCCTGCGCTTACCCCGGTCTCGTGCAACATCCCGGTGCCCGGGTACAGCGGGGACTCGTGTGTTGACACGTACAGCACGTTCGGGTCGTCGTAAAAGATGTCGTTGGTGCCGTTCCCGTGGTGCACGTCCCAATCGACGATCGCCACCCGTTCCCCCGACGCCGCCAACTTGGCTGCACCGACGGCAGCGTTGTTGAACAGGCAAAAGCCCATCGCCCGGTTGCGTACGGCGTGATGCCCAGGTGGTCGACCAGCGGCAAAGGCGACGTCACATTGACCTGCCCGCAGGGCATCAATCGCGCCGAGAACGGCGCCGGCACTGCGGCGCGCCGTCACCCACGACCCGGGAGTCGCCATCGTGTCTGGATCGAGATGGCCGCCTCCTTCGCCACAGAACCGCTCGACAGCGGCGACATATGCCGGGTCGTGGACGAGCGCCAGGTCATCGACGGAGGCCAGCTCAGGTATGCACCACTCGGTCGCCTCCGACAATCCCGCCTCGTCGATACCGGCCAACGCAGCGTCGAGTCGCCCACGATTCTCCGGGTGTCGCATCGACGTGTCGTGGTCGTCAAGCTCAGGTGCCGTGAATACCATCAGTTCAGTCATTTCGAGGCTCAGTCATATCCGCAACTCTCACGTCATCACTCGAAGTTTGAACGTTTGAATCGGCGCGTCCGCCACCAATACTCCAGCGTGGTCCCCTCCCATAGCGTGTCGTTGCGTCCGTCGGTGGACAGGTACCAACTCTTGCAACCCGACGCCCACACGGTTCGACCCATACGACTATTATGGCGGTCGTAAGCGGATCGTTGGGCACTCCCCGACACCTCGAGCGCCCGAAGATGCAACCGGCGCTGGTACCTCAAAGCGCCGACGATCAGATGGAGTTGTGCTTCCATCATCAGCACAATCGAATTGTGACCGAGCCCGGTCGTCGGCCCGACCATCATCCAAAAGTTCGGAAACCCGTGCACCGCAGTACCCAGATAGGTAGCGGCACCATCACGCCACTGCTCCGACAGTTCACGACCGTCACGCCCAAACACCTTCATCGGGGCGAGGAACTCGGTCGCCGCGAACCCTGTCCCCAAGATGATCGTGTCGACCTCGTGGTGGCCGCCGTCGGCGTCAAGCACCCCTGTTTCGGTCACCCCGACAATTCCAGCGGTCACCAGCGACACGTTCTCGCGATTCAACGTCGGGTACCAATCGTTCGAGATCAGTAGCCGCTTGCACCCAGGCACATAATTGGGGGTCACTTTGACTTGTGTCTCCGGATCGAGCACGAGCGCGCGAATGAATAGCTTGCCCCCGTCGGAGATCTGCTTCTGCGGCTTCCGCTTGCCTAGAAACGCCAGGAACAACAGCTCCTGACGGAGCCAGATACGACCTCGTTTGATTCGGGTCAAGATCGGTAACCGACGAAACCAGCGTCGGGTTTGCTCACTGATCGGACCGTCCTCCCGAGGCAGTACCCACGGTGCCGTACGTTGGAACACGGTCACGTGACCGACCAGCGATACGATCTCCGGCACGAACTGGATCGAGCTGGCGCCGGTTCCCACAACAGCGACACGTTCACCCGCCAAATTGTGATCGTGGCGCCACTGTTGGGAATGGAACATCGTTCCGCCAAAGCGGTCGAGCCCCGGCACGTCAGGAAGCTTCGGTCGGCTCAGCGGACCCGTCGCATTGATCACCACATCGAACTCTCGAAGCTCACCGGTTGATGTCATGAGCTGCCACACACGCCGCTCGTCAAGCCAGGACATCTCGGTGATCTCGACCTTGAACTCGATCAGCGGGCGCAGGTCGTAGTGCGCAACCACGTCGAGCAAGTACGCCTGGATTTCGGATTGCGAAGGAAACTCTTGCGTCCAGTTCGGATTGCGATGGAACGAGAACGAGTAGAGATGCGATCGGATATCGCAGGCGCAACCCGGGTAGGTGTTGTCGCGCCAGGTGCCGCCAATCTCGGAGGCCCGTTCGAACACCACAAGATCGTCAAACCCGGCTTGACGAAGCTTGATCGCCGCACCCAACCCCGAGAACCCACTGCCGACAACTGCGATCCGCATCACCAACACTCTGCCATCGAGCGACCAACGGGTACGAACCGCGACAGCGATTCGGGCTACGGTCAACGCCCGTGACAGGAGCATTTCTTCATCCGTTTGCCCGCCCGGCCCGAGAACAATTTATCACGCTGACGCGTGGTGAAGGTTCCGTCGTGTGGGATACCGACGGCAAGCAATACATCGACGGCATGGCCAGCCTGTGGTATTGCGCGATCGGGCACGGCCGTCAGGAGATGGCTGAGACGATCGGCAAGCAGGCTGGCACGCTGGCCGCCTACTCGTGTTTCGATCCATTCAGCAATGCACCAGCCGACGAGTTGGCCGAGAAGTTGGTCGGCCTCACCCCGATCCCCGACGCACGCGTATTTTTCTGTCAGTCCGGGTCGGAGGCGGTCGATACAGCGATGAAGTTGGCCCGCCTCCATCACGTGCTCACCGGCCACCCTGAGCGAACTCTGATCATCAGCCGGATGCGCGGGTATCACGGCACGAACTACGGCGGTACGACGGCCCAGGGTTTGCCGCCGAACAAAGAGGGATGGGGTCCACTGGTCCCTGAAGTGGTCCAAGTTCCCAGCGACGACGTCGAGGCACTGGCGTCGTTGATGGCGGAACGCAGCCACGAGGTTGCCGCCGTACTGACCGAACCGGTCCAGGGTGCCGGCGGCGTTTGGCCACCTGAGGAGGGCTACCTCGAATCACTCCGTCGGCTGTGCGACCAGCACGGTGCGTTGTTGATCTTTGATGAAGTGATCACCGGATACGGTCGCCTCGGCACATGGTTCGCAGCCAACCATTATGGCGTCATACCCGACCTCACCACGTTTGCCAAAGCAGTCACCTCCGGATACCAGCCGCTCGGGGGCGTGTTTGTCGGCAAGCAGGTTCGCGAGGCGCTCGAATCCGACCCGACGTACGTGCTCAAGACCGGATACACCTACTCGGGCCACCCAACAGCATGCGCTGCAGCACTCACCAACCTGGCGATCATGGAGCGCGAGAACCTCCTCGGCGAGGCACTGCGAATCGGAAATCGACTCGGCGGAGGCTTGCAGTCGCTCGCAGACGACGGGATCATCAGCTCGGTCCGCGGTGATGTCGCTGTATGGGCAGCCGGCCTCCGGGAGGATCAGAACGCGATCACGATCCGCGACCGGATGCTGGAACTCGGCGTGATCACACGGGCGATCGCCACGCATTCGCTCACGTTCTGTCCACCACTCGTGACGACCGACACTCAACTCGACCAGATCGTCGACTCCGTGGCAACGGCTGCTTCGGAGTAGCCGATGGGACGACTCGACAGCCTTGACTTCGCTCAGCGACTCGGCGAGGTCGAATACAACGAACGGCTGATCGCTGCCCAACGCCGACTTCTTAATCTTCGTCTCCAGGTAGGTGGGCGCTTGGAATCGTCTGAACTAGGCCCCGGCATCCTGGTGGTCTTCGAAGGTTCTGACGCCGGAGGCAAGGGCGGAGCGATCAAACGGATCGTCGACCCGCTCGACCCACGTCACTACCGAGTGTCAGCGTTCGCCAAGCCAACCTTTGACGAGAAGCGCAAACACTTCCTCTGGCGCTTCTGGCAGAGAGTGCCTGGCCTTGGTGGCATGGCGCTCTTCGACCGTAGTTGGTACGGTCGAGTGCTCGTCGAACGGGTCGAGGGCTACGCCACCGAGGACCAGTGGATGCGCGCCTACGACGAGATCGTCCAGTTCGAACGGAGCCTCGTCCAGGAAGGGATGATCATCGTCAAGTTCTGGCTCCAGATCAGCCCCGATGAACAACTGCGTCGATTCGAGAATCGGCAAAAGGATCCGGTCCGGCATTGGAAGCTAACCGAGGAAGACTGGCGCAATCGGCTCAAGATCGGTGAGTACAACCACGCTGTCGAGGAGATGTTCGAGCGCACGGATCACGAACTTGCACCATGGCACGTGATATCGGGAGAACAGAAGAAGTGGGCTCGTGTCGCCGTCTTGGAAACCCTGGTGGCCCAGATCGAAGTGGGCATCGACCGCTTCGAGCATCCCGGCTTTGGTGACAGCTACGCCTGATTGAGGTTCACGGCTGCTGCAGCAGTTGGGCGAGTGAACTTGTGTCCCAACGCTTGCCGCCACGTTCGATCACCTGTTTATAGAACTGGTCGATCAGCGCAGTGATCGGCAACCGAGCACCGAGTCGATCGGCCTCGGCTAAGCAAATCGCCAGATCCTTACGCATCCACTCAACGGCGAAACCAAACTCGAACTCCCCGGCTGCCATCGTTCGGGCACGATTCTCCATCTGCCAACTGCCGGCGGCACCTTTGCTGATCGTTTCAACGACCTGATCCACTTCGAGTCCAGCCTTCTGCGCGAACGCGATGCCCTCGGCGAGTCCCTGCAGTAAGCCGGCGATGCAGATTTGATTGACCATCTTGGTCGTCTGCCCGGCTCCAGCCGAACCCAACATCGCGCATTCACGGGCGTACGCCATGATCACCTTGCGTGCTGATGCAAACACGTGCTGGTCGTCGGAACCGCACATAACCGTCAGTTGCCCGTTTTGGGCGCCGGCCTGTCCGCCGGACACGGGAGCATCGACGAAGCCAATCCCCCGGGCGGCGCAAACAGCGGCCAACTCGCGAGCAACGTCTGCAGAGGCAGTCGTGTGATCAATCAATGTGGCACCCTCGGCCATGCCAACGATCGACCCGTTAACGCCAAGTGCGACCGATCGGACGTCATCGTCATTGCCGACGCACATCATCACAAACCCGGCACCTTCAACTGCTTCAACCGGCGTAGGTGACGCCTGGTGACCGTACGTCGCCACCCACTCAAGCGCTTTTTCCGGAGTCCGATTGAAGACGGTGACCGAATGCCCAACCGACGCCAAGTGGCCAGCCATCGGACCACCCATCACCCCAAGACCGAGAAACGCGATACGAGCCATGAACCTGATTCTCGCAGATCCCACGGTCGATCCAGCCGATCTTGCCTGGTCCGACAGCTACTTCTTTTTGGTGACGGCCTTCTCTGCCTTCAGTACACCCTTGGAGAGCGCCTCGTCGAGGTACGCCTCGGCTTCCTCGGCCGACACTTTGAGTGCGGGCGAAATCTCGCTAATCAGGTTCACCCGAGCACGCTCGTACATTGTGCGTTCGGCGGCCGACAGCGAAGCGTCGCGGTTGCGGGCGGCCAGGTTCCGCACGACTTCGGCGACCTGATACACGTCACCGCTCTTCAGCTTCTCCTGGTGGTTCTTGAACCGACGACTCCAGTTGGACGGCACGCGGGGGTCTGGCTTGGCCAGCACCGACACGAGGTCTTCGAGCTCATCAGCGGAAACGGGAGGCCGCACGCCTACCTCAGAAGCCATGTCAATCGGGACTTTTAGCGTCATCTCACTGATGACAGTCTCGAGAATCAGGTACTCCCGCTTCTCCCCGAAGGCCTCCATCTTCTTGGTCCCTTTGACGACACACGCGCCGTGTTGGGGATAGATGACAGTCTCGCCCTTCTTGAAGTTCACGCAGTACCCTCTCGCCTGTTGTGGTCGCCCGTTGTGGTCGCCTGTTGTGGCTCACGCACCACTTCTGGCACGGCAAACAGGTGTTCAGACTACCGTGCCCCTGGCAGGAATCGAACCTACGACCTTGTCATTAGAAGGGACTTGCTCTATCCACTGAGCTACAAGGGCAATCGCCTCACGATACCGTCGCTCGGCTCCCGGTCGCTCGATGTTCGGCGGCGAGCCACCCGCAGGAGTGTCACGGTCAGAGCCGTGACCACCGCGACCGATGAGTAAGCGACGATCTTGAAGATCACAAGGTCGCTGTCCGACCCCGCCGCGATCGCGTGGTAAGTCGCCACCGCATACAGCGGAAGGCTGCTGTGATGCACCCAACCCCACACTTGGCGAGGCAGCCGTCGCCTCAGCAGGGAAGTCAACTCGACGGCAACGAGCACGTACATCGCCACGATCCCAAACGCGACCGCGCCGGGTTCCCACAAACTCGCCATGGGAACGAACAGCTCTGCCCAGCCGAACTCGACGTACGAATCGGCCCACAACCCAATCAGGTGGATCGCCGTGAAGACGACCGAGAAACCACCAAGAAAGCGATGCAGATCGAGCGTCCAAGCAGGACTCGCCACCTTTGAAAGCGCCCGACTCGACAACAGCAGCCCAAGCACAACGGCGACCGTGACCAGCCCCCATGCAACAATTCCGGACGACCTCGAGACGAACCACGTGATCTGCGAGTTCATATGACGTGACGTTCCCCGCGTCTGTCGACAAGCAGGCCGGTCGCCGCATGTCGCCGCATGACGCCAGGGGCTTGCCTGAGTCCCGCCATAAGTGCAACCTTGGCGACGACTTCGGCCCACCACAGTTCCGATGACACAGCAGTGACCGAACCGAGGTCGGTGGCGCTGGGCATCCCGGTCGTCGGGTCAATCAAGTGGTGCATAGCCTGACCGTTGCGCTCCCAGCAATGAGCGAGCACGCTGCTCGTCGCTACCGCGCCCTCCGAGACCGAAATCTTGGCGATCACGTTGCTCCGGTTTGTTGAATCGGTGACATTCACCGACCAGTCACCGCCAGTCCAGTTCTCGCCGAACACTCGCACATCACCACCAAGTTCGACCTGAGCGGTCGTCGCTCCCATATCAATCAGGCGTTCGATCACGAGATCCCCGGCGAGTCCCTTACCGATACCGCCGGGATCGAAACATGCCCCGCCAGGTAAGCGGACGCCGTCCACGTCGGCGAACAGATCGATTGGTTCGTCTGGAACCGAGCGCGAGGCGCGATCGGCCGTGGCCGTCAGCGCCACTAACCGATTGAGTACCAATGGATTGAAGGCACCCTCCGTCGCCAGGCGGGCAAACTCGGCACGTTCGATCAGATGCAACGTCTCTGGCGACACGATGCAGAGCGATCCATCTGCCCGATTGAGGATGCTGATCTCGCTCGTCGGTATAAAACGGCTCCAACGTCGTTCAAGTTCGTGCACAAGTGACGCTCCGGCGGCCGCGAGTTCCTGAGTCTCGGCAATGATCCGGCACGGACTCGCCATCGCCCTGAACTGAGCGACCGCGTACGGTCGCGACCGAACCGGGGCTGGCCACGCCACATCAGCCTCCGCTTGCTCCGCTACTCGGTGGGGGCGGCGGAGGTGGGGGCGGC
>JANOTN010000143.1:0-4405 GCA_031416375.1 Ilumatobacteraceae bacterium | reverse complement strand
GGTCAACACGATGCCGATGCTGCGCGCCGGCGAGTTGGACAAGGTCGTCGACAAAGCACAGATCACGATTGCGTTGTGCGACACCCGATTGATGGACGAGTTGGTCGCCTGCGCCAAAGAGAGCCGGTTCCTCCAACGGGTGGTCGGGTTCGACGGCACAGCCAATCACGACGCCGAACTCGACCGGGTGGCGCTGAATAAGTCGGTCAAGTATGAGGCAGTCGCGACCGGACGGGACGACGTCGCACTGCTCGGCTTCACGTCCGGCACGACCGGCGATCCGAAAGCGACGATGCACTTCCATCGCGATTTGCTCGTGATTGCCGACGGCTACGCCGGCGAGGTACTTGGCGTGACGCCCGACGACATATTCGTCGGCTCACCGCCACTGGCATTCACCTTCGGCCTCGGCGGGCTGGCGGTATTCCCGCTGCGTTTCGGGGCGGCTGCCACACTGCTGGAGAACGCCTCGCCGGCGAACATGGTCGAGATCATCCAGACCTACAAAGCAACCGTGTGTTTCACGGCTCCGACGGCCTACCGGGCGATGCTGGCGGCGATGGACGACGGTGCCGATCTCTCATCGCTGCGGGCCGCCGTGTCGGCGGGCGAAACGCTTCCCGGCCCGGTGTACGAGGCGTGGATGGCGAAGACTGGGAAGCCAATGCTTGACGGCATCGGGGCGACCGAACTGCTGCACATCTTCATCTCCAACCGGTTCGGCGATTCGATGCCGTCGTGCACAGGAACGCCGGTGAAGGGCTATCAAGCCAAGGTCGTCGATGACGAGATGAATGAGGTGCCGCGCAACACGATCGGTCGGCTGGCCGTCCGCGGCCCGACCGGGTGTCGATACCTTGCCGACGAGCGTCAGCGCGCCTACGTGCGCGACGGATGGAACTTGACGGGCGACTCGTTCATGCAGGACGACGCCGGTCACTTCCATTTCGCCGCCCGTTCCGACGACATGATCGTCTCGGCGGGCTACAACATCGCCGGGCCAGAGGTCGAAGCTGCTCTGCTGGCGCACGCCGATGTCGCCGAGTGCGCCGTGATCGGTGTGCCCGACGAGGCGCGTGGCCAGATCGTCCAGGCACACGTCGTGCTCGTCGCGGGAGTCGAGCCGACTGAGATCACCGTTTTGCGACTGCAAACACATGTGAGGGAGACGATCGCCCCGTTTAAGTACCCGCGTTCGGTGGTGTTCTGCGCCGAACTTCCCAAAACCCAAACCGGCAAGATCCAACGGTTCCGTCTGCGCGGTCAATAGTCAGACGTCAAGCAAGCGGGTGATGCATGAAATCTCTGATGATTTCGGCCAGTTCGAGCGGAGTGTCGCCCTGCACGCTGTGCCCGGCGTTGGCGACCTCGATCACCTCTGCATCGGGTCGGCGTCGGATCAACTCGGCGACATCGCTGTCATCGACGACGGACTGCTCGAGCATCCCACGCACCAGCAGGACCGGTGCCGTCGAACGTTTGAGTGCGTCCCACAGATGTCCGTAATCGAGAGCGGTCGGACGATCCGGATTGAGTCCGAACCCGTCAAGTCGGCGGTAGCGCCACACCCAGGAACCATCGTCCTGTTGCAGGGCGTTGTGCAAGATGCCTCGCCGCAACGAGGCCTCGGTCCGGGTCGGGTTATGTTCGATTGTGCGCGCAAGCAACTCTTCGAAGCTCGGAAACGTTGCCGGCCCATTGACGAAGTTCGAGATTGCTTTCGATTTTTCGCCTGTCACGCCTGGGGTGATGTCGATCAGGATCAATCGTTTCACGAGGTCGGGCCGAGCAGCAGTCAATGCGATCGATGTGAGACCGCCGAGCGACATCCCGATCAACGCTTCGGCGTTCGGTACCAGTACTTCAGCGACTCCCGCAATATCGGCGGCGTTACCTTCCGGCGACATTGCCCCGCGATCACGCTCAGGGTCGGCCCCATCAGAGTGACCGTGGCCAGGCAGATCGACGGCGACGAGAGGTACGTCGAGCGCCAATGCCACCGTGTCCCAGGTGTGAGCGTTCTGTGCGCCACCGTGACAGAACAGCAGCTGAGGAGGCTGATCGCCCCACACCAGCGCACTCAACCGACGACCGCCACCAACCTCGACCGATTCCCGTCTGACGATCGGAGGAGCGTCGTACGCCAGGCCAAACTCGTGGGCGTTCTCGTGGAACAATCCGAACTCGTCATACTCGACCCGGTCAGTCATGACGTACACGGTAGACGTGCGAGACGGCCCAACTCGAACGCGGCGCTGTGTGGTGGCGGAACCCGCTGGTTGCATGGTTGAATCTGATCGTGGCGACTATCTCGAATCTCCGGATTTCATCGGCGGTGCTGACGATCGATTGGACCGACGGAGCGACGACCGAATTCCCGTGGCTATGGCTTCGCGATCACGCCCATGACACCGCGACCATGCACCCCGTGACACAGCAACGACAGTTGTTCACGGCCGGCGTCAGCACCCAACTGACCGGGATTGCGGCGACCTGCGTGGATCACGAACTAGAGATCACCTGGAATCAAGACACGCCACCGTCGCGTCTCCCCACCACGTTCCTGGCGAGCTACCGAAATGCAGGACCCGCCCGAGCAACGATCGAGGTCGATCGAGTCCTTTGGGATGCCGACATGATCCGTGCTCAATGGCCAACCGTCGGGCACGAATCCGTCATGCACAGCGATGACGGCGTCGCCGAATGGATGCGCAAGGTTGCCACATACGGCTTTTGCATCGTCACCGGGACACCACCAACGATTGAGGCAACCGATGCGCTGATTCGGCGAGTCGGCTACATCCGCGAGACGATCTTCGGTGGCTTCTGGGATTTCCAAGCCGACATGTCGAAAGCCGACACGGCGTACACGAACCTCGAGCTGCTCCCCCACACCGACGGCACCTACACACATGACGCCCCCGGTCTCCAGATGCTGCACTGTCTCGCCTTCGACGGCGAAGGTGGCCTCTCGACGATGGTCGACGGATTCAGGATCGCCGCCGAACTTCAGGAGGATCAACCAGACCACTACGACGTGCTGTCGACTGTGGCGGTGCCTGGCCAGTACATCGGAGATGGCGTCCACCTGATGTCGGCCCGACCGATCTTGCGGCACGACCACACCGGCGCCCTAATTCAGGTCTCGTTCAACAACGCCGACAGGGCACCATTCCTGCTGCCCGCCGACGAGATGCACGCCTTCTACGCGGCGCTACGAGCATTCGAGGCGCTCGCCAACGACCACCGCCTTCAGTGGCGGCGAGCCAACCCTCCGGGGGATGCGATGCTGTTCGACAACTGGCGCACCCTGCATGGCCGCACGTCGTACACCGGGCATCGTCACCTGTGTGGCGCCTACATCAATCGTGAGGACTATGAGAGCCGACTGCGTCTCTCGTTGGCGACCCAATAAGCCACAAAAGTTACAGTCCGCCTCGTGAGTCAGAACCGGATCAGGGCGGGATTACGCCTGCTCTGACCTGCTCGACGAACACCGCTTCGAGGTCGTTGACCGGTTCCCGGGGCGAGATCGCGCCTTCATCGACTAACCCGGCGATGTCGCCGCATCGGACATCGGGGCTGAACGTGAGACATGGCAACGACATGTCGAACCCAATGGGCAGCGGGGAGCCGGCGATCAGTTCGAGCCGGTTGCGTTCATAGCTGGCAATCCCAGCCCAGTGATCGCCGTTCGAGTTCAACTTGCCGACCTGAGTGACTGCCGCAGCACACAGTGCGAGTCGCCCAGCCAGCATTGCCGGTTCGCCCAATCGGTGCATCTGATCAACCGCCAGACCAAAAGCCGGGACCAGTAACATCGCCCCGACGTACACATACCGCGACGCCGCGGCGGTCTCGACACCGAGCCCAACGCGCTGGAAACCAACGCCCACGAAGATCGCCAACACGGTCGCGCTGAGGGCCACCAAGACATCATGTGAGTCGGCATCGCGTGCTCGCCAGACGAGAATTGCGGTCGTCGCCAAGGCAGCGACGCCGACAAGCGAAGACAACGGCGTGAGACCCTCGAACACCGCCGTCATGCCGGTTTGGACGAAGTCGGGAAGCTTGCTCAGCGGTCGGCCGGCCGTGTCGGCGGCTTCGTCGCCACCCCACTTCGCCCACCACCAGAGATACGCCAACGTCATCGGTCCACAGTTGATCGCCACACTGATCCAGCGTCGACGAATCAGCAACAGCAATCCGATTCCCCCAATGAAGAACGGTCCGAAGCCCGACGACATCACCCCGATCAGCCCGGTCGCGGCACCAATCCAGTCACGTCGATCCGGCGGGCCCTCGTGATCGGCGAGCAGCAGTTGGGCGACAAACGCGAGCAGCGAAAAGTTGTACGTGATCTGTACGGCGAAGACGATATTTTCCCATCCACTGCCGAACACGA
>JANOTN010000142.1:0-1503 GCA_031416375.1 Ilumatobacteraceae bacterium | reverse complement strand
GCAGGCCCGCGATCTTGTTGGTTGGCCGTTCAAGATCAACGTTCGGCCGCTCCCGTCACGCGCTGCGTTGTTTGCCAAGACTCGCAAGGAAGCGCTGGCGATCGAGCCGTGGCTGACACCCAACGATTTTCGGCACTTCCGTTGGTTGAAGGAGGCCGCGATCGAGATCCAGCCGTTCCATAGTCGCTCGTTTTACAGCGCCAACGCAGCGCTCTCGTTCTGCATATGAACGGCGACGTTCCGATGACGACGTCGCCGTATCACGCTGACGGGCGACTCGAACGACTCGAGCTGATTCGAGCCAAGCTCCCCGGTGTTGATGAGGTGATCACCAGAGTGCCGCCGGAGGGTGCCGGTCAGATCCACATGTACGAAGCGGCAGCCATGCTCTGGACCGCCCGCCGCGCCTCCGGTAGGGCGATCGCTCGGCTACCGCTAGACCCCGAATGGGACAACGCCGGAATCCGAATGGAACTCGTCCGCTAAGAGAACCCCGCTCCCACCGTCGTTTGCGGCCCCGCTCCCACCGTCGTCTGGTGTCAGATACCAGACGTCCCCGTCGCCAAACGTTGAGTTGTTGGGAGACGGACGTGTGGTGTCTGATACCAAACGACACTCAGCGCGTACCCTAAATCAGCGCAAGCCCCGAGACGGACGTGTGGTGTCTGATACCAGACGACACTCAGCGCGTACCCTAAATCAGCGCAAGCCCCGAAACGGGTTCGCCTCGACGCTCGGCAAATACCGTGTCGAGCAGCGCTGCCATCGTGTCGGCAAGTTCTCGCTGCCGATTGAAGCTCTGCTCCGCCGCAGCGGTGAGCATCTGGACCTGCTGCTCAATTTCGGCTAGCCGTTCGTTCTGCACCGATGCCGACGGACCGGGCGCGGACCCAGCCTGATGATGCTCGACGTCGGCCAGCGACGCGGCCCGTACCTGTTCGATCAATCCGATCAGCAGGTCCCGTGTTCGGTCCAGATCGGCTCTCGCTTCCTCTCGTGCGAAGTCGGCTTGCTGCCGGGCGATCTCAGCGTGCGCTGCGATTGTGGTGAATTGCGAGTGAACTTGAATTGTGAGTTCGGTGACCTGGGATTGCAACTGATCGAGAATCGAGCGAAGATCTGCGGCCTCTTCGTCGCCGAAGATTCCGTGTTCTCCCAGCGTACGGCCAGTTTTGCTGCGTCCTAACGGCATGCCAAGTCCTCACGGTGATCGGTCAGGACCATTATCGGCAGATTGGAGAGTTTTCTTGAATTTGTCAATTCGCTGGCAAATGTTTGCAAGTTCCTCTAAAGTACTGACACCGCACCGCCGATGACCACAGTGCAACCGGGAGCCAGTCTCACGGTGCGGAAATCAACCCAGTGAGATATTGGCTGCCTACCAAGGCGGAAGGAAGGAAACCAACATGAAGAAGAATGACGAGGGCTTTACCCTCATCGAACTCCTGATCGTGATCGTCATCCTCGGCATCCTGGCGACTGTTGTCGTCTTTGCCGTCGGCG
>JANOTN010000141.1:0-4938 GCA_031416375.1 Ilumatobacteraceae bacterium | reverse complement strand
TATAGCAATCAGCTGCTCTTTGTCCTTCGACTCCAGAACCGATTGTTCGAGCGCTTGTGCGGTCACGCTGGACCCTCTTTCACGTTTGGATTCCCCGTGCTGACGTTCAGCAGCGAGGAGGTTGGGTGTCGGCCTGGCTTCGCACAGCGGATGAAACTTGCTGTGAGCGCTACAAACCCACGGTTGAACACACGTGCAACCGAACGGTGGTGTACCAGATCGGCGGACCCCTCCGAACATCTCAACGGCACCGTAAGGAACCGCCGGGAGAATTCGCTCGGAGTGTGTGCGGGTCGAACCAAGTGCGACCCGGGAGAACCCCAGGTGTCCACCACTGTAACCACACGCGACGCCCTCATGCAACGCACGAGCGAACGTCCGCGCGACGAGAGCCGGGTGTACGGCGGGTGTTTGGCACGTATTCAGCCCGCGGTGGGCGGGTATTAGGAGACGGCGCGGCTCACCGAACGTACGAACGCCTGCACCGCGGCGAGGTCGTTCGGCAGGGTTTGCGTGCGTTCCGGGCGCTCGAAAAGATCGGCGAGATGTGCCGGAAGAGGCGGACGAACTCCCGTTGCCGCCTCGACGGAGTCGGGGAACTTGGCGGGATGGGCGGTGCCAAGAGTCACCACTGGGTGTTCTCCGGCGAGGCGACGGGCTGCAGAGGTACCGGTCGCCGTGTGCGGATCAATCAGCAAACCGGTGTCTGCGTATACACGGCCGATCTCGGCCAGTGTCGCCTCGTCATCGCAGCTGGCAGCCCGGAATGAACCGGTCACGAACTCGGCTCGTTGATCGGTTTCGATCAACAGTTTGCCGGTCGCACGGAACCGCTTGAGTTGTTCGGCCGTCATGCCACCGTCGCGACCGTTGATCTCGAACAGCAAGCGTTCGAAGTTCGACGAGACCTGAATATCCATGCTCGGGCTCAGCGTGGGGGTGACACCACGTGTAGACATGTCGCCGTCGTTGATGAAGCGGGTCAAAATGTCATTCGAGTTGGTTGCAACAATGAAGTCGGCGACCGGAGCTCCCATCTTGCGGGCAATCCAACCCGACAACACGTTGCCGAAGTTGCCGGTCGGCACACACGCGGTGATCGGCCCGACCAGCGTTTGCGAGGCGGTCACGTAGTACACAATCTGCGCCATCACGCGAGCCCAGTTGATCGAGTTGACAGCAGACAGCCGAAGCTCGTCGCGGAACGGGTCGTCGCCAAACATTGCTTTGACCAAATCTTGGCAGTCGTCAAACGTGCCGTCGATCGCAATCGCGTGCACGTTTGGACTGTCGACGGTGGTCATCTGACGGCGTTGCACCTCGCTTGTACGACCGGCCGGATACATAATCACGATGTCGACATTTTCGCAGGCCTTGACGCCATCGATCGCCGCCGATCCGGTGTCGCCACTCGTGGCACCGACGATCGTGATCCTCTCGCCACGCTGCGCCAACACATGATCAAACAAACGACCGACGAGCTGGAGAGCGACATCTTTGAAGGCCAACGTCGGGCCGTGAAACAGCTCCAGCAGCCATTGTCGCTCGTCGATCTGAACGAGCGGTACGACTGCGGGATGGCGGAATTGGGCATACGAGTCACGGCAGAGTTCGGTCAGAACTTCGAACGGCAGGTCGTCACCGATGAACGGTGCCATCACGGCGGCGGCAGTCTCGGCGTAGTCGTGAATCCCCGACAGGTCTGGAAGGTTCGGCCACTCGGTCGGCAAATACAGCCCGCCGTCGGACGCTAGGCCCGCAAGTAATACGTCGGCGAAGCCCAATTCCGGGGCATCGCCACGCGTCGAAACGAACCGCACGGTCAGGAACCGATCACGCGGATCAGGCCACCTACGCGACGTACCACGTCGAGGTCACGGAGTCGACGAACGGTGGCCTGCATATCGGCCTCACAGGCGACATGCGTGACGAACACGAGCCGTGCGTCAGGGCCAATCCCCTCCTGTTCGGCGGCACGAATGCTGACCCCATGCTCCGCAAACGCCCCCGTGACGGCGTGCAACACGCCTGGCTGATCGGCAACGTCGAGGCTGAGGAGGTACTCCGAACTGGTCTCGTCGATCGCACGGATCGTAGCCTTGGCAAATGTGCCAAGACGCCCGTGCGTACCTTGTTTGAGGTTGACGGCGGCGTCAATCACATCACCGAGTACGGCCGAAGCGGTCGGTGAACCACCAGCTCCGCGGCCGTAAAACATGAGTGAGCCGACTGCGTCGCCCTCGACGAATACAGCATTGAAGCTCCCACGGACACTGGCTAGCGGATGATGCATCGGCACCATCGCAGGGTGGACACGAACGGCAATCTCACCTGAGCCTGCGTCGCGTTCAGCAATCCCGAGCAACTTGACGACGTAGCCGAGCCGGCGCGCCACAGCAATGTCGCCCGCTGCAATTCCGCTGATTCCTTCGTGATACACATCGCCCGCAACGACCTTGGCACCGAAGGCGATCGAGGCGATGATCGCCGCCTTGGCACCGGAGTCGTATCCCTCGACATCTGCAGTTGGATCACGCTCGGCATACCCGAGTTCTTGCGCCTCGGCGAGGGCGGCACCGTAATCAGCACCCTCCTCGGTCATCTTGGTGAGGATGAAATTGGTGGTGCCGTTCAAGATCCCCATCACCCGAGTGATCGGCTCGCCCCGCAGGCTTTCGCGAAGCGGCCGAATCAGCGGAATTCCACCTGCCACAGCGGCTTCGAACAACAGGTCAACGCCATGTGCGTCGGCGGTGGCAAACAGCTCGGCACCGACGTTGGCGAGCAACTCCTTGTTACCGGTCACGACTGGTTTACCAGCTGTCAGCGCCGCTGTCATCAGCTCGTGGGCAGGTTCGATCCCACCGATCACTTCAACGACGAGATCGACGTCGGGGTCGGCAACAACGGCATGCGCATCGCGGGTCAGCACACCATCGGCAAGATCGACTCCGCGATCGCGAGACATGTTACGAACGGCGACCCGCGTGATCTTCAATCGGATCCCGGTTCGCGCTTCAATGATGTCGGCTTGGCGCTCGATCAGCGGAACGAGAGCACTGCCCACGTTGCCGCACCCGAGCAGGCCGATCCGAACGATGTTGTCGAGTTTCGCCACGGTTCCGCAGGCTAGGTGATCGGCGGCGTGTAACCGACGTGCGTTGTACGCGTCAGAAGTCAGGGCGTCAGGCCGTGGGTCGGCGCCGCATAGCGATCACCACGAGACCGGCACCTAACGCGAGCGAGATGATCGCCAGCGTCGAGATCGACGTTCCCGCCCCGGTCGCTGGTAGGACTGCTGGAATCGGCACGGCGGTCGTCACCGGTACCGCAGCAGCGGGCGTCGTCGTCGTCACCGCAGGCACGGTCGTCGTCACCGCAGGCACGGTCGTCGTGGTCACCGCAGGTAGGGCGGCCACTTCGACTGCGCCGGAGTCACATACGATGGTCGAATCGCCGTTGCCGTCCTGCGGACGAGCGACGCCCCGCTGATCGGCGCCGGGGCACCCCGTGGCGACACCGCCGTCGATCGCCGGGCTGCCGGCTCCCGGTAGCCGAGTCATGGTGGGGCCACCGTTGTCGGCGAGGGCACCGAGAAGCAGGCTGACGTTCTGTTGGTCTGCCGTAGCTGTGAAACCACAGGTCGCGTCGTCGGCGAGGTTCCCTCCGAGCGACGTCGGTTGTGTAAGCGTGCAGGCGTTACCGACCGAGCCGACGAACAGCGAGTTGCCCACGGTGACCGTCGGTTCGCCCGTAAGGTTGAGCGAGTCAACACCGGTGTCGGCAACCGTGACGTTCTGAAGGGTCACCGTCCCATTGTTCACGGCGATCCCATTGCCTACGACGTTGCTGACCGTGCTGTTGGTGACGTTCACGGTGGAGCCCGACACGTCGATACCGCGATCTCCGTTCGTGATGGTGCTCGCTCGCACCACGACCGTGGTTCCCGGATCATTGGCACTGAGCACGTCCTGCCCTTCTCCCCCTTGAATCGTGCTGCCGTCTATCGTGACATTGGTCGTGGAAGTCAACGCGTTGGCGGAAAGCCCACCCATCACGCTCGATGTCACGAAGCTGGCTGTGGTCGACGATCCGCCGAACCCGGAGTTGATGTTGACTCCACCGGCGGAGACCACCACATCGGTGAAGCTCGCCGTCGTGATCGAGCCCGAGCCGGAATTCACGTTGACTCCACCGGCGGAGACCACCACATCGGTGAAGCTCGCCGTCGTGGTCGTGGCCGAGTTCGAGCCGGAGTTCACATTGATGCTGCTCGCCGTCATACCGCTGACCGTGGCAGCGGCCGAGCCCCCTAAACCCGCATTGACGTTGATTTGGCCGCTCAAGATCGTGACACCAACACCGTTCCCGGTGATCGTTACCGAGTGGTTGTTGATGTTGGCACCGGTCGGGATGGTGAGGCCGTTCGTCGATGGGTCGAAAGTGATCGTGTCGGGACCTGCGCCGGCCTCGGCGTCGGCGATCGCCTGGCTGAGCGAGCCGGCACCTGACGCGAGGACATTCGTCACCGTGAATGTTGCCGCCGCCGCAGGACCTCCCATGATCGCGAAAGAGGTCGCCCCAACCAGAACCATCCCAGCGACAATCCTGCTACGCCCGCCGCTATACCTCATGATCTACCTCCAGTGAGAAGGACACAGATGTCCGAACGTCGAAACAGAAACACCTCCCAGAACCGTGTCTGACCGCTGTCCCCCACCAGCTCCAACCGCAAGCGTCAGCGGCTGGTGCCGTACTAGAAGTCGGGAGCTTTGGCGGTTGACGGGGCCCGTGCGATCCTGACGTCGTAGTACTGGTCGACCGCCGTGACCACGGCGTCGAATCGGTCGCGTTGGAGGACAGCACCCTCGCGTCTCATGTTCTTCGGTTCGATATCGAGCATGCGCCAGATGCGTGCGAAGCTCGGACGGAGCTTTG
>JANOTN010000140.1:0-4526 GCA_031416375.1 Ilumatobacteraceae bacterium | reverse complement strand
GCTTGTCGACGATCCGAGCACCGACCCAGACACGGCCGGCGGGGATGCGTTGCTTGATGCTCGCTATCCGGGCGAACCGCGCTACGCCTCGCTACCGACCCCCGAGGAGTTCGCCACGCTTGATCTCGAAGGCGTCAAGCGAGTCTGGGCGCAGCGCTACGGAGACGCCACCGACTGGGTGTTCGTGTTGTCTGGCGACCTCGACATTGACGAGGTGATCGGGTTGGCCGGTTCGTACATCGCCACACTTCCTGCATCGGGGATTGCTGAGACGTGGGTCAACGTTGCCCCGCCGCCGCCCGTTGGCGTGGTCGAGGTTTCGGTATCGGCCGGCACGGGTGACACTGCGTCGGTCTCGATGTTGTTCACGAGCCCAGTCGTCGAGGTCAACGCGACGATGCGCGACATCATCGACGTCGCTACCGGGGTGGTCAGTGCGCGTTTGACGGATGTGATTCGCGAAGAGTTCGGTGAGACGTATTCACCGAGTGCTTTCTCCTACCTGACGACCGATCCAGACCCGGTAATCGAAACATACATATCGGTGAGCGGCTCACCCGATCGTGTCGACGAGATCGCCGACCTGGTGATCGCCGAATTGGCGGATCTTGCAGCGACTGGGCCGACCGCGCACGAATTCGACAACGCTTACGCCCAGGTCGCGGAGTCATACGAGTTCGTCAACAACGGTGAGTTCATCTCGGTGTTGCTGAACGACGAGTTGTACGAGACCAACGATCTCAACGACTATCTCGACCGCTACGCAGCGCTCGAGACGGTCACGGCCAAGGCAGTGCAGGAGTTCGTCACGATGCGCATTCCTGTTGATCGCAACATCCAAGTCACGGTGCTTCCGCGCTGAGCCGGTTGTTTGATCGCTTGGTCTGGGTTCTGCGCGCTTGCACGATGCTGGCTACAGTCCCGGTCGTAAACATTCGATCGACGAGGGGATATCGACATGAGAACACGAGCTGCCGTCTTACGTGAGTTGCATGCACCCTGGAGCGTTGAAGAGATCGAGCTCGATCCGCCCAAGCCAGGCGAGGTGCTCGTCAAGTTGGTTGCTTCCGGGATGTGCCATTCCGACGAGCATCTGGTGACCGGCGATCTCACTGGCGGCGCACCGGCCCCTCCGGTGATTGGCGGACACGAGGGTGCCGGCATCGTCCAAGAGGTCGGTGAGGGCGTCACGTGGCTAGAGCCCGGCGACCATGTCGTGTTCGGGTTCATCCCGGCCTGCGGGCGCTGTGTGCCGTGCGTTGAGGGCCATTCGAGTCTGTGTGAGAACGGTGCCAACTTTCCTGTCGGGCTGCAAATCAGCGACAGCACCTCACGTCACCACACGCTCGACGGCCTTGATCTGGCCCTGATGTGCCTTCTCGGTACCTTCGCCGAGCACACGGTGGTCCACGAGTCGAGTTGCGTCAAGATCGACAAGAACTGGCCGATGGACAAGGCTTGCCTGCTCGGCTGCGGTGTCGTCACCGGGTGGGGTTCGGCCGTCTACGCGGCCGGCGTTCAGCCGGGTGACTATGTAGCGGTCGTCGGGGCCGGAGGCATCGGCGTAAACGCTGTGCAGGGTGCCAAGATGGCGGGAGCGCGAGCGATCGCAGCGATCGACCCGATCGACTTCAAACGCAAGAAGGCGATGGAGTTCGGGGCGACTCACACGTACTCCTCGATCCAGGAGGCGTTCGACCAGATGGGCGACTCGACCTGGGGGCGCGGTTTCGACAAGGTGATCATGACGATGGGCGTCGGCAACGGCGATGCGCTCGGTCAGGCGTTCGGGCTCGGCGGTAAGCGATCGAAGATTGTGATCACCAATCTGCATCCGACCTCTGAAGCGTCGATCGCCATCCCTGCGTTCCTCCTCACGGCCTACGAGAAGTCGATCGTTGGTTCGATCTTTGGCTCTGCCAACATCCGCAAGGACATTCCGCGCCTCATGGAGATGTATCTGTTGGGCCAGCTCAATCTCGATGATCTCATCACCAAGACGTACACCCTCGATCAGATCAACGAGGGCTACGACGCCATGCGCAACGGAGAAAACATCCGAGGAGTGATCCTCTTCGACTGACGAACGTTTGGTGTCAGACACCAAACGTTCAGGCCGCGAGTTCGAGGGCGATCGCGACGACTCGGGACAACTCAGGTAGCTGTTCGACTCGCCGACGTGCTCGTAGCTGAGCCATGCGCCGCGCGTCTCCGCTCGGGAACGCAAGGAGCTGTTCGAGCCCAGTTCGGATGTCGGCGTCGCAGTGACTCAGCATTTCGATCGCCACGGTTCGATTGAGTCCGCGCCGCTCATCGATCGTCCAGTCGGCCTCCTCCAGCAGCATGTCGATGATCGCTGCCAACGTCGTCGGTGCGGTTGCTCGATGCGTCGTTTCGCCATCGACGAACTCCGCATACGAGGCGCGACTGCCGCCGAACATGTCGAGCAGCATGGAGGTGCGAATCCACGACGGCGTCGCAAGCCTGCCGGCGTAGTACCGAAAGCTCGACCAACGGTATTGGTCGAGCCGAACCGACGGTGACACGTCGAGCGGGTTGCGGTGGATGTATCGCCCGGCCCAGGCGAGATACTCCGCGCTGTCGATCAGAATCGAATGGAATCTCGATCGGAACAGCGGCCCGTCACGCCCCAGTCGTTCGTTCAGCCGCCGCGTGTAGATGGCCCCGACGTGCTGCATGAACGGGGACAGACCTGTCTCCGGGCAGTGCAGGAGGAGGTGGTAGTGGTTACGCATCAAACAATACGCATGGACCTCGACGCCGAACAGCGTGTGTGCGTCGGACAGCAGTCGCTCGAACTGGCGACCATCTTGTTGCGTGAAGAACACCTGCTGGTGCCCTGCACCCCGGTTCATGACGTGATGCCAACCGTCCTCGATGTCTCTGCGAAGTTGTCGTCCCATGTGCCGATCATGAACGACCGGTGTGACAGCCGCCGAACGTTTGGTGTCTGACACCAAACGTTCAGGCGGAGTGGCGGGCGCGGCGGTGGCGGATGATTTCGATGGCTATCGGAAGGACTGACACGGTGACGATTACGAGGGCAGCGGCTTCGATGTTGTTCTTGATGAACTCGATCTCGCCGAGGAAGTAACCGAGGGAGGTCACGCCGCCGCCCCATAGCACGCCGCCGATCACGTTGTACTTGACGAACGTCCTGTACGGCATCGTGCCGACGCCGGCGAGGATTGGTGCGAACGTACGAACGATTGGTACGAAACGGGCCAACACGATCGTGCGCGGACCGTGCTTCTCGAAGAACTTGTGAGCCTTGGTGACGTGGTTGGGGTTGAAGAATCGGCTCTTCGGGCGATCGAACAGACTTGGACCGACACGCTTGCCGAACAGATACCCGACCTGATCACCCACAATCGCCGCAACGATTATCACGACGATCGTGACGACGATGTTGGGGAGCAGGTTGCCGCCGGCCCCCGATGACAGGAAGCCGGCGAAGAACAGCAGGCTGTCGCCCGGCAGGAAGAACCCGATCAAGAGTCCAGACTCGGCAAAGACGATCGCCGCCAGGGCGTAGATCCCGCCGTTTTCGAGCAGTTTTTCCGGATCCAACCAGCCGGGCAGCAGTCCGATCACGAAAGCGTCAGCGTCAGCGTCGACTTACGGCGGGCCGTCACGACGATCGAGGCTATCAGCACCGCAAGTGCGCCGCCGGCAACGGCGAGACGCTGACCATCATTGTCCTGCAGCGAGATGATTGCCGGGAGAGTTAACAGCGAGACCAGGTTCATCACCTTGATCAGCGGGTTGAGCGCTGGGCCGGCGGTGTCTTTGAACGGGTCGCCAACGGTGTCACCGATGACAGCCGCCCGATACGCATCAGAACCCTTACCGCCATGGTGACCGTCTTCGATGTACTTCTTGGCATTGTCCCAGGCGCCGCCTGCATTCGACAGATAGTTGGCCATCAACTGACCGACCAGGATCACCGCAGCGAGAAACCCGCCGAGTGCCTGCCAGCCGATCCCGAAACCAACGACCACTGGCGTCAACACGGCAAGTAGTGCAGGCGTGGTCAGTTCACGCAGCGATGCCTCGGTGCAAATATCGATCACAGGGCCGTACTCGGGCTGCTTCTCACCGCTCATGATCTTTCCATCGGCGAACTGCTTGCGAACTTCTTGTACGACCACGCCGGCGGTGCGGCTGACCGCACGAATCGCCAAAGCGGAGAACAAGAACGGTACGGCACCACCGATCAGGAGACCGATAAAGATCTTCGGATCGGCGACGTTGATCTGGAGTTCCGGATGGTCGAAGATGCCACGGGCGGTCTTCTCGAGCCCCGCGAACGTCGCCGCGTCGAGGATCTCCTTGCCAGCGGTTTCGATGAAGCTGGCGAATAGGGCGACGGCAGCGATCACAGCTGAGCCGATCGCGAAGCCCTTGGTGACGGCCTTGGTGGTGTTTCCGACGGCGTCGAGGCTGATCATGATTTTCTGCGCCTCTCCGTGGAACTCGCCGGACATTTCGGCGATCCCGGCGGC
>JANOTN010000139.1:0-1592 GCA_031416375.1 Ilumatobacteraceae bacterium | reverse complement strand
ACCCGGAGCGAGTCGACGAGGTCGTGGTTGTACGTCCACTGTTCGTCGGTGCGGATGTACCCGCTACCGGATCGGTCGATCGCCCCGTCGACTTCGAGGATGCTGAGCAGGATCCCGAGTCGGCTGCGCCCGAGATTCACTCCGGGTTCGAGCGCCGCCAGCGACGTGGGTTCGATCGGGTGCAGCAGGCGCAGCACCGATCGGCACACGTCTTCCGATGGCAACGACACTGATTCGAACCAGCGCCACACGGCACCGTCTTCGGTGGGACGTGGGAGTGCGATCACTTCGGCGCGGTCGATCGATCGGCCGGCGCGACCGATCTGCTGGTAGTAGGCGACCGGCGTCGGTGGCAGCCCGAGGTGCACGCAGAACGCCAGGTCGCCCTTGTCGAAACCCATGCCCAACGCCGACGTCGCTACCAACGCCTTCAGCTCGTTGGCGCGCAACGCCGACTCCATCGTCAACCGTTCGTCGGGCTCAACCGAGCCGGTGTACGCCGCCACGGCGTGCCCGCGTGACCGCAACCAGCGAGCTGTGACCTCGGCCTGTTCGACCGTCAAGCAGTAAACGATGCCAGAACCGGGTAGGTCGGCCAACGTCTCGGACAACCACGCCAGGCGATGGGCGTCGTCAGGGAGGTCGACGACCGAGAGCCGCAACGATTGGCGATCGAGCGGGGTACGCAGCACCAACGTGTCGTCGCCCAGCTGAGCGGCGACGTCGTCGGTGACGCGCTGGTTTGCGGTGGCGGTGGTGGCGAGCACCGGGGTCCAGTCGGGCAGGTCGGCGAGCAATCGACGCAGCCGTCGGTAGTCGGGCCGGAAGTCGTGGCCCCAGTCGGAGATGCAATGCGCCTCGTCGCACACCAGCGCGAACGCTCGGCTCTGCATCGTGTCGAAGATCCGCCGCCGGAAGCCGGCGTTTGCCAGCCGCTCGGGAGCGATCAGCAGTAGGTCGATCTCGTCGCGGGTGATCCGTGCCTCGATCTCATTCCACTCGTCGACGTTCGACGAGTTCAAGGTGACGGCGGCGAGGCCGAGCCGTTCGGCGGCAGCGACCTGGTCGCGCATCAGCGCCAACAACGGTGAGACGACCACCGTCGGACCCCAGCCGCGGTCGCGCAACATGCGCGTCGCCGAGAAGTACACGGCCGACTTCCCGAATCCGGTGCGGGCGACCAGCAGCGTGCGTCGGCCATCGGCCACCACTGCCGACACCGCCGCGATCTGATCGGGGTGTGGTGTCGCGTCGGCACCGGCAAGTGCCCGCACATGAGACGCCAACTCGACCTCGGCCTCGGCCCGGGTTGGTCGCGGTGGCTGGACAGGCGGTTGCATGCGGTGCACCGTACCTATGGCGCGCGCGGGCACAGATGTGTGGAGTGGATCGATGCGATCACGAGGTGGTTGCGTCGGTCATGCCGTGTGGGTCAGCTCCTGCTCGGCGGCGGCGACACCGTGTGGTGATCGGTTGATTGTTGATCCGTTGAACTGCACGGTTCCGTCGGGTCGGGTGAGGGTGATTACCCGGTCGGGGGTCATGGTGAGAGTCCAGCCGCCTTCGTGGACTTGGTGGTGGTGTCCTTCGAT
>JANOTN010000138.1:0-9864 GCA_031416375.1 Ilumatobacteraceae bacterium | reverse complement strand
CGGCCTGCGTCGGGGCGAGACCGGCCCGCCACGAGTGATGCCGATCCCCGAGTCGATCTGGAAGGGTGTTCGGCGTGACTCGGTGCACAACACCTATCGCGATGTGTTTCGGAACACCGACGCCATGACGCGAGGCTGGATTCGGGCCATCGAGGCTGGTTGCCAGATCACGCCAGATTTTAGAACCGGGTTGGCGGTACAACGAGTGATTGATGGCGCTGTCGCGAGCGCGGCCGCCGGCGGAACGCCGACGGCGATCACGGAGAGATAATCGTATCGCAGCGACCTCGTCAGGATCGCTGTACATCAGCCCCAAATGTCATCGGCGACGCTGACCACGTGACGCAGTTTGGCCCACTGCTGATCCTCGGTCATCACATTGCCGTGCACGGTCGACGAGAACCCGCATTGCGGGCTCAGGCACAACTGGTCGATCGGCACGTATTTGGCGGCTTCTCCAACACGGGCCGTAAGTTCGTCCGCTGGTTCGAGTTCTGGGAATTTCGAGGTGACCAGCCCGAGCACAACCGTTTTGTTGTTGGGGACGAATCGGAGCGGGGCGAAGTCACCCGAGCGTTCGTCGTCGTATTCAAGGAAGTAGGCATCGACATCGAGTTCGGAGAACAACACTTCAGCGACCGGTTCATAGCCGCCGCTGGCGAAGTGGGTGCTCCGGAAGTTGCCGCGGCACAGGTGGATACCAATCGTGAGGTCGGCTGGCCGACCTTTAAGCGATTCGTTGATCAGCGTCGCATACGTGCGCGGGAGTTCGTTGGGGTCGTCGCCTCGGTCGACCGCTCCCTGCCGCATTCCCGGGTCGCATAGGTAGGCGAGATTGGTGTCGTCCATCTGGATGTACCGGCACCCAGATGCGTATAGGGAGGCGATCTCGTCGCGGTACACCTGGGCGAGATCCTCGAAGAATTGGCCTAGGTCGGGGTAGGAGTTGATATCGATCCCGCCACGACCGCCGCGGAAGTGAGTCATCGTGGGGGAGGGAATTGTCACCTTGGCGATCCCACCGTCGGGTGTATTGGCGGAGACGTACTGAAAGTCGGCGACCTGAATCGGGTGATCGTGAATCAATTTGCCGGTCACCGTGATCCGCGGCGGCGCTTGATGAACTGTCTCCACCGAGTCGGACGTGGAGGCAATCATGCCTTCGATCGTGACGCCACCGAGTTGTTCGAGAAAGTCGAGGTGGAACCACTCGCGCCGGAACTCGCCATCGGTGATGCTGCGGATCCCTGTGTCTGCCAGCTTGAGGATCATGGCGGCAATCTCCCGATCCTCGATCGAGCGCAGATCGGCGGCGGTGATTCGGCCGGAGCGCAGGTCGGTCCGGGCCGAATGGATCGCCGCCGGCCGCAGAAAACTGCCGACATGGTCAGCGCGGAATGGTGGATTTATGCTGGACATCAGGATCCTCTCGTCGGGGTTTAGCGGTTGGGTGATGATTCTCCGTGCCGGAGATTTGTTTTCGCCTGCTGCGCAGTCGAAATAGCGTTCTGATGATCATGATCTGGTCAGATGTTCGTCCGCTGAGACGATCAGTGTTCGAATGGAAGACCGGCGTATTGCTCGCACATCGCCGCCTGGGCTCGTGCAGACGAGGCGATATAAGCCAGTTCGGCTTCTTGCAACCGCTGATCAATGTCATCTTGGCCGGGGAACCGGTGCAGAAGCGAGGTCATCCACCACGAGAATCGAACCGCGCCCCACACTCGCCGAAGCGCCATCTCCGAGTAGCAATCGAGGTAGTGGTCGTTTTGGTCGGCGAAATGTTGGTTGAGCGCCCGCGAGACGTAGAACACGTCTGACACCGCCAAGTTGAGTCCCTTGGCACCCGTTGGAGGAACGATGTGAGCGGCGTCGCCAGCCAGCAGCAGATTGCCGTATCGCATCGGTTCGGCAACGAAACTGCGGAGCGGGGCGATTGATTTCTCGATCGACGGTCCAGTCACGATCTGCGACGACACATGATTTGGGAAGCGCATCAGCAGTTCGTCCCAGAACCGATCGTCTGACCATTGTTCGACAGTGTCCTCGAGCGGGCATTGCAGGTAATAACGGCTCAGCATTGGGTTGCGCTGCGAGGCGAGGGCGAAGCCCCGATCGCTGTGGCAGTACACCAGATGTTCGAGTGGCGGTGTTTCCGAGAGAATTCCGAGCCATCCGAACGGGTAGGCCTTTTCGTAGGTCCGCAGCCGGCTCGAGGGAATTGCCGCCTTGCTCGGCCCGTGGAACCCATCGCACCCGACGATGAAATCGCAATCGATTCGTTGCGTTACGCCTCCACGCTTGAACGTGATTGAGGGCGCGGTTGTGACGTCGTCGAGCTGGACGTGATCAACTTCGAACTCGATCCGCAAACCGGCCGCATCGGCAGCGTTGTACAGATCCTCTTGGATCATCGTCTGGCCGTACGCCATGAAACGCGAGTTGGCGTGCTGTTCAATGTCGACGAAGAACAGGTGCTCACCGCCGTATGCGATTCCGGTACCGCTATGGACCTGACCCTCGGCGTCCATCCGCTCGCCGAGCCCGGCATCGCGAAGGACGTTGACGGTGCCCCACTCGAGTACTCCGGCACGGACCCGCGACAGCACATGCTCTTGGGTCTGACGCTCGACGACGATGCTCTCGATGCCGGCCTGGTGGAGCAGCACTGACAACAGCGTTCCGGCCGGTCCGGCGCCGATGATCGCCACTTGAGTTCTGACCACCTTTTCTCCTACTGCCATGACGGTCAGTATGACAAGCTGTCGGGATGACCGGGAACTTTCGACTGACGGCCGACGACGGACATCAACTTGACGCCTACGAAGTGTGTCCCGAGGGAGCAACCTCCGGAGTCGTGATCATCCAGGAAATCTTCGGGGTCAACCCACACATTCGATCACTGGTCGATCGCTACGCCGCCCACGGGTTCCATACGATTGCGCCGGCCCTGTTCGATCGGGTCGAATCAGATGTCGAACTCGACTACGACGGACCCGGAATCGAACGCGGTCGAGATCTGGCGATGGCGGTGCGGTGGGAACCTGCGATGCGCGATGTCGCCGCCGCAGTTACCCACCTCTCGGTTGCCGGCCCGGTTGCGGTGATCGGGTACTGCTTCGGCGGGAGCCTGGCGTGGCTCTCAGCCGGCGAGCTCCCGGTGGCCGCCGCCGTCGGTTACTACGGCGGGCAAATTCATGGGTTGATCGACCGAATCCCGCACGCGCCCACCTTGCTCCATTTTGGTGAACTCGATCACGCGATTCCGTTGGAGCAGGTGTACGAGATTGCCGAAACTCATCCGAGTGTTGAGGTACACGTATATGGTCAGGCGCAGCATGGGTTCAGTTGTGATGCACGCGATTCGTACGACGCCGACTCGGCGGCGTTGGCATTCGAACGCACACTGTCGTTCCTCGCCGCAAACGGGGTGACCGGGATCGCCGCGTGATCATCGACAGTCACGGTCATTACACCACCACACCGCCGGGTGTTGGTGCGTGGCGCGATGCTCAGATCGCGAACGTCGTTGCTGATCCGACGTTTGTGGGCGAGCGTGGTGTTGTCGTCGTCAGCGATGACGAGATCCGACACAGCCTGGAAGACGCCCAACTCAAGTTTCAGCGTCAACGCGGCACCGATCTGACGGTCTTCTCGCCGCGCGCGAGTTGGATGGGTCACCACGTCGGGAACGAACACACCTCGCTGTTCTGGACCGAGCATCAGAATGATCTGATCGCCCGCGTGTGTGCGCTGTATCCGGAGAACTTCGCTCCGGTCGCGCAGTTGCCGCAGTCACCGGGATCCTCAGTCGACAGTTCGGTCCACGAGTTACGTCGGTGTGTCGACGAACTGGGATTCATCGGATGCAACGTCAACCCTGACCCGAGTGGCGGGTTCTGGAATGGCCCGCCGCTGTGGGACAAGTCCTGGTGGCCGTTGTGGGAGACGATGTGCGAGCTCGACGTGCCTGGCATGGTGCACGTCAGCGCATCATGCAATGACCATTTCCACACGACCGGTTCGCATTATCTCGGGGCCGACACGACTGCGTTCATGCAAGCCTTGACCTCTGGGTTCATGAACGACTTTCCTGAGTTGCGGCTGATCATTCCGCACGGTGGCGGAGCGGTTCCGTATCACTGGGGTCGGTTTCGCGGAATGGCGCAGGATCAGGGCTGGGATCTCGATGCGGTATTCGAGCATGTCTGGTTCGACACCTGTGTGTATCACCAGCCGGGAATCGACCTGCTGTTCGAAGTCGTGCCGACATCGAACATCTTGTTCGCCTCTGAAATGGTCGGTGCGGTTCGCGGAATCGACGCTGAGACTGGCCACTACTTTGACGACACCAAGCGCTACGTCGATGAGGCTGACCTCACGGATGCGGAACGTGCGATGGTGTACGAAGGCAACGTTCTGCGGGTGTTCCCGCGACTTGCCGGTTGGATCGAATCGGCGAGCAGCAAAGCACAGCAGCGATGAATCGGCACATCGTGAAACGCACCATCGAGCGAGCGGATCGTGCGGTCATCGACGCCCTTGGCGAGATTGGAACCGCTTCGGTTCATGAGGCGATCGGCCGTGTCGGGTTTGTCGGGCCACACATTCGACCGATCCAACACGACGTCAAGATTGCTGGTTCGGCCATCACGGTGCTCAGCCACCCCGGTGACAACTTGATGATTCATGCCGCGGTCGAGGTGTGTCAGCCAGGTGACGTGCTTGTCGTCGTGAACACGGCACCCTCGTCGCACGGCATGTTCGGGGACCTGTTGGCGACTTCGTTGATGGCGCGCGGTGTGAGCGGCCTCGTGATCGATGCCGGCGTGCGCGACACAGCGGATCTTCGGGCAATGGGTTTTCCTGTGTGGAGTCAATTCGTGTCGAACCAGGGGACCGTGAAGAACACGCCAGGTTCGGTCAACGTGCCTGTCGTGCTCGGTGGCGTCACGGTGCAGCCGGGCGATGTGATCTGCGCTGACGACGACGGTGTCGTGGTCGTCGAGCGGGCCGATGCGGCATGGGCCCTGGAACAGTCCGAGAACCGTCTGGCCAAGGAAGGTGCGACACGTGCGCGGCTAGCGGCAGGGGAGTTTGGGCTCGACTTCTACGGCCTCAGGAGCAAACTCGCCGAACTCGGCGTCGAATACATCGACTGAGTTCGGGTTACTCGGCGAGGAGTCGGGCGGCGGCCGCGACGACCACGCTGATTGCCGCCGGTTCGACGCCGGCAGCCACCTGTTCGTCGGGGATCTCCTGCTGGGTGCGGTTGACCAACACGCCTGTCACGCAACCGGCGCGCCAGCCATTTGCGGCGCACATCGTGAACAGGGTGGCGCTCTCCATCTCGTAGTTCAGGACGTGGAGGGCACGCCATTCGGCGGTGCTGCCCTGAAAATGGCGGCGGACGTATCCCGAGGCGGTGTCGTAGCGCTCCTGGCCGGGGTAGAACGTGTCGGATGAGGCGGTGATCCCGACGTGCGGTTCGAACCCGGCCTCACGTGCCGCGGCGACGAGCGCCGTCGTGCACTCGTGATGAGCCACGGCGGGATACTCGAGTGGAGCGAAGTGCAGGCTGGCACCGTCGAGTCGGACCGCTCCGGTGGTGACGATCACGTCACCGACGTTGATGCCGGGCTGGATCGCGCCGGTCGTACCGACCCGCAAAAAGGTACGGACGCCGAGTTGGGCGAGTTCCTCGACGGCGATCGAGGTCGACGGACCGCCGATCCCTGCCGAACACACGACGAGTGGTTTGGCGTCGATCCAACCGAGACAGCTGGTGAACTCACGACGCGATGCGAGCGGTGTCGGATCGTCGAGATGCCCGGCGATCTTGGCAACCCGCCCGGGATCACCCGGCAGGATTGCCAATGTTGCGTCACGCAACATCTCACGGGTAAGGCCGAGATGAAAGACGTCCGACATGGGGCCACCGTAACCGGGTCCGGGCGAGTTAGAAGCGGCCGCCATCGACCATGAACTGTTGTGCGGTGCATGCTGCGCCGTCGTCGGCGGCCAGAAACAGTACCATTTGGGCGAACTCGTCCGGCATGATCCGACGTTTTATTGCCTGGTCGTGCAACGTAGCTTGCTCGCTTTCCGGCGACCACCACTTGGCGAGTTGCCGCTCGGTCGGTACCCAGCCTGGGAGCACGGTGTTGACTCGTACACCGTGCGGTCCGAACGTGCGCGCCATTGTGCGGGTGATGCCCTCGACTCCAGACTTGGCGATCGCGTAGCCGGGAAACATGTCTTCTTTCATCATGTAACTGCTGGAGCCGATGTTGACTATTGATCCGTTTCTGTCCTCGATCATCTGAGGCGCGAGTGCTTGGATGGCGAAAAAGTAGTGCCGGAGATTGGTGTTGATCCGGTTGTCGAAGTATTCGGGGGTGACGTCGCGCCAATCGTGTCGGTCGTCGTTGGCAGCATTGTTGACGAGCACGGTTACGCCACCAAGATCGCGGATTGCCGCTTCGCAGGCAATCCGGAGTGCGTCGATATCGATCAGGTCGACCTCGTAGAACAGAGGAGTGTGCGTGGTGCTGACATCGACGCAGCGTTGGATCGTTGCCTGGGCGTGCCCGACGTTGTTGTCGACGAAGGCGACCTTGCTGCCCTGGTGGGCGAACTGCTGCACCAGAGCGCTCCCGATCCCGTCTGCACCGCCCGTGATAAACACCGTGCGATCGACGAGTGACGGGTACGAGGCGTAGGTACTGATCATCAGAGTTCCTTGCTTGGATCGGACTGCCACCAGCGATGGAAGCGAGTTGCGTGAGCCGGATTGATGACCCGTGGCGCGGCAAGGTCCTCCGGATTGTGGTTGACGAACACCTTGAGCATCGGTCATCAAGCTACGCGCTTGGCTAGAGCAGGTGCACCATGCGCTGGGCGCGGTGGCCTTTGACGAGGGCGCCGATGACCCAGGTTTCCTCCTCGATCAGGGCTTGGACCTTTTCGGCGTCGCTCGGGGCGCAGACGATGACCATGCCAATGCCCATGTTGAGCATCCGGTGCAACTCGTGGGCGTCGACGCCAGTCGCCAACTCACTGATCAGTCGGAACAGCGGCGATCGCGGCCACGAGTCGAGGTCGATTTCGGCATCTACGCCGTCGGGCAGTACTCGGGGAAGGTTCTCCGGGAGACCGCCGCCAGTGATATGGGCGAGCGCCTTGACGAGACCGCTGTCTATCGCCGGGCCGAGCACGTTGAGGTAGCTGCGGTGCGGCTCCAACAGGGCATCGCCGAGCGTTGACTCGAACCCTGGCGGAGTGACATCCATCGGAACCCAGTCGAACAGCTTGCGTAGGAACGAGAAACCGTTCGTATGTGGCCCACTCGAACGCACACCGATCAGCGTGTCGCCGGGTGCGACATCGTCGCGGGGGAGCAGTTCGCCTCGCTCGGCGTAACCGATCAAGGTGCCGGCGATATCAAACGCGCCCGGTGCATACACGCCCGGCATCTCAGCAGTCTCGCCACCGAGCAACGCGCAACCTGCGGCCTCACACGCTTCTGCCATGCCGGTCACGACTTCCGCCACGAGGTCGGAATCGAGCTTGCTGGCGGCGATGTAGTCGAGGAAGAACATCGGGCGCGCCGACTGCACGAGCACGTCGTCGATGCAGTGGTTGACGATGTCGGCCCCGACACCTCGATACTTGCCAAGCCGAGCGGCGAGTTCGACCTTGGTGCCGACGCCGTCGGCCGAGGCGACCAACACCGGATCCTTCATCTCCAACAGCCGTCGTGCAGAGATTACGCCTCCGAAGCTGCCGACACCCCGCAGCACATCAGCACCGAGCGTGCGCTCGACGGCACCTTTCATCTTGTTGACGGCGCGGTTGCCTTCATCGATGTCGACACCGGTCGACGCATACGACGTGAGCATCGCTCCAGGCGCTCGCCAGCCGATGTCACGCCGGACTTGCATGTTCGAGAACTTGATCCCGTCCATGCCGCGATAGGCGGCCGAGCGGGCGGCGGCGAGATCATCACCGAGACCGGTGACGGCGAGCACGCGCCCGCCTGCGGTACGGCCTTCGACAACGGCAGCCGGGAACAAAATCGCCTCGGGAACGACGGTTGATCGGTTGGCCCACTCGGTCGTCGAGAAGCCATCGAGCTCGATCGGTGAACCCTTGTGCGGGTCGCCGGGGTAGCCAGGTGCAGCCGCAACTACGGTGCACGCCGCCCCGCTTCGCACGGCCAACAAGCGGCCCTTGATCGCGCCCTGCGTACACGCCAATGCCAGTTCGGCGAGATCAGATTCCAGCAAGGGCAACACGGCCTGCGCTTCCGGGTCTCCAAATCGGCAGTTGTATTCGATCAGACGCGGACCGTCTGCGGTGAGCATCAGACCGGCGTACAGCACCCCGACGTACGGTGTGCCGGCGGAGGCGTAGTAGTCGAGGATCGGCTTGACGAAGGTGCGTACCAGATCGTTGGGGTCGTAGGGAACCGGCGCAGGCGCGTAGGCACCCATTCCGCCCGTATTCGGACCTGTATCGCCCTCACCGATCCGTTTGTGATCTTGGGCGAGTGGAAGCGCAACCGCCGCCGTTCCGTCACAGAGGGCGAGCAATGAGCATTCCGGGCCACTCAGGCGCTCCTCCAACACGAAGGGGCCGAGCTTGGCGGTCTCACGGATCGCCTGTTCGGTCTCGGCGTCGTCGGACGGGACAGTCACGCCCTTGCCAGCGGCCAGACCGTCTTGCTTGACGACGACCGGCTTGCCGAACGAACGCCACCAATCGATCGCTACTTCCGAGTCAAGATGATCAAACCGCTGATAATCAGGGCCGGGTACACCGAGTGAGGTGGCGAGGTGGCGGCTATAACCCTTTGAGGACTCAATTCGAGCTTGCTTGGAGGTCGGCCCGAAGCACGGGATCTTGCGAAAGTGACACTCATCGGTGATGCCGCTCACGAGTGCAGACTCCGGCCCGGGAATCACGAGGTCGACATCGGCTGACGTGACGTCACCGAGTTCGGTTGCAATCGTGACGGTGTGGTCATGCTGTTCGCAGGCCCAGGCGATTGCCTGTTCGCGCCCGCCGCTGCCGATCACGAGTACGCGCATCAGGCCAATGCCCCTTCGAACGAGAGTTTGGCCTGGGCGTCGTGCACCGCAATCGGATACTTGCCCGTAAAACAGGCGTTGCAGTAGCCGGTATCCGAGCCGACGGCGCTCATCATGCCGTCGAGTGACAGAAAGGCCAGGCTGTCGGCACCGATCGTCACGCGCATTTCCTCCTGCGTTCGTAGCGCCGCCATCAGGTCGCCGTCGTGTCCCATGTCGACTCCAAAGTGGCAGGCGTGGGTAATCGGTGGACACGTAATCCGAAGGTGGACTTGCGTCGCTCCGGCGTCGCGCACCAACTTCACCAGCGGTCCAGCGGTGGTGCCTCGCACCAGCGAATCGTCGATCATGATCACGCGTTTGCCTGCCAGGTTCTCCGCCAGGGCGTTGAACTTGAGGGCGACACCGCGGTCACGGATCTCTTGGGTTGGTTCGATGAATGTGCGGCCGATGTAGCGATTCTTGATCAGGCCATCATTGAACGGGATCCCGCTTTCCCTTGAGTATCCGATCGCTGCGGGGATCGAGGAGTCGGGGACCGGGATCACGACATCGGCATCGACACCTGATTCCTTGGCGAGTTGTACACCGAGTCGCTGACGTACGTGATGGACGTTGTTACCGTCCCAGACCGAATCGGGTCGCGAGAAGTAGACGAACTCGAACGTGCAGTGTGCAGTCGTCGGCGCTGGAGCGAGCGCCTGGCTGCGGTGCATTTCGGCACCACGCAATGTGATCACTTCGCCCGGCTGCACTTCGTTGATTTCGGCGC
>JANOTN010000137.1:0-1670 GCA_031416375.1 Ilumatobacteraceae bacterium | reverse complement strand
GATCCTCATGGATGAACTCCTGATTCATCCCGAGTTCCCGCACCATCGCCCGCAGAACGGAAAACTGCGCAGCACGCTCAGCCTGGTGATGTTCGCAGATCATCGAACCCGCATCGGCTATCACCGAGTTCAGTGGGGTTCGAGCAACGAGTCGATGATTCAACGCCTCGAAGCGGGCGGTGTGAAGTTGCGCGCCGGAAAGGCTGGCAAGCGTTTTGAGACGTCGTTCAAGTCCTACTCCGCAGCTCTTGCCTCAGCGCATCGGATTGCCGGCATCGGCGGCCTCAACCTGAAGCGCAAGGCCATGATCGGCGGAGTCACGTACGACTCCACTCCTCTTTCGCATTTGCATCCCGGTATGACCATTCTGGTTTTGGTCGAAGGCCGGTTTGTGCCGCGCTCAGTTGATTCTGTCGCGGTCGAGCAGTACGACGGGCCGGTGTACGACCTTGAGGTCGATCCGACGCATCATTACGTCGCGAATGGAATGTTGGTGCACAACAGCGTCTACGGGTGGCGTGGGGCTGATGTTCGCAACATTTCGCAGTTCGAAGAGGCGTTCGACGACGTCACGACGATCGTTCTCGATCAGAACTATCGCAGCACGCAAACGATTCTCGACGCGGCCAACTCGGTGATTTCGAACAACCCGGATCGCAAAGAGAAGCACCTATGGAGCGAGAAGGGCGGCGGTGAGAAGGTTGTTCGCTACCACGCCGAGGATGAGGGCGACGAGGCGACATGGGTGGCGCGCACGATGCAATCGGTACAGACCGCTACCCATCTGCTGTGGAAAGAGATGGCCGCGTTCTACCGCACTAACGCGCAGAGCCGCGTACTTGAGGAAGCGTTCATGCGCTTTGGTGTGCCGTACAAAGTGGTCGGTGGCACTCGCTTTTACGACAGACGCGAAGTGAAAGATGCGATGGCATATCTGCGTGCCACGGTCAACCCCGCCGACGAAGTCAGCATCAAGCGTGTACTCAATGTGCCCAAGCGCGGTGTGGGCGACGGCAGCGTCGCCAAGCTCGACGCACACGCGAAGGCGAATGGCACGACGTTCATGGAAGCGATGCGGCACGCACAAGAGGCCGGGCTCACCGGTCCGGCAGCGCGCGGCGTCGAGAGTTTCGTGCAACTGCTCGATGCTGCAGGCGAGTTGGCGGCTATCGCTGGCACCGGCCCGGCCGACTTGTTGCAGTCCGTGCTCGATGGCAGCGGGTACATCTTCGAACTAGAAGCCGAGGAAACCGTCGAGGCTGCCGGTCGGCTCGAGAACATCGGTGAACTGATCGGATCCGCGCGCGAGTTCACACGCATTGACGAGTTCCTTGAGCAGGTGGCCCTTGTCGCCGACACCGACGAGATCGACGACGACGATCGGGTCGTCCTGATGACACTGCACAGCGCGAAGGGTCTCGAGTACCCCGTCGTGTTTCTGGTCGGAATGGAGGAGGGAATCTTCCCGCACATTCGAGCGCTGTCAGAGCCGACGGAGATGGAGGAAGAACGCCGCCTCGCGTACGTGGGCATAACGCGCGCACAGCAGAAGCTCTTCGTCAGCCACGCATGGAGCCGACAGCTCTTCGGCACCACTAACTACAACCCACCCAGTCGATTCCTCGACGAGATCCCGGCCGAGCTTGTCGAGCAGCTCGGTGCTGTCGGCG
>JANOTN010000136.1:0-4374 GCA_031416375.1 Ilumatobacteraceae bacterium | reverse complement strand
CCTGACGCGGTCGTGTTGACCGCGGTCACCGACGTGATCGGACCCGGCGAGGGAAGCGCCAGCGACGAACCCGCCAGTTAATACGGCGCGATGATGATCGAGCCGTTGTGGCCGCCGAAGCCGAAGTTGTTCGACAAGGCCGGGCCGGGCTCCCAGGGGCGCGGCTCGCCGATCACGACATCGATATTCATATCGTCGCTGAGCACGGTCGTGTTCGCCGTGGGCGGAATCAGTCGGTGCTGGATCGAAAGCAACACGGCGGCAGCCTCGAGTGCACCGGCAGCACCCAACGCGTGACCAGTCACACCCTTCGTCGAAACGACCGGAACGGTGCCTGCCCCGAACACGGCTTCGACCGCAGCCGCCTCCGCTGCGTCGTTGAGCGGTGTACTCGTGCCGTGGGCGTTGATCTGTTTGATGTCTCCCGGTTCAAGGCCGGCGTCGGCGAGCGCGAGATTGATACATCGGATCGCTCCGACGCCACCCGGTGACGGTGCCGTGATGTGATGAGCGTCGGCGTTGCTTCCTGAACCGAGCACTTCCCCGAGGATCGGCACTCCGCGACTTATGGCGGCGTCCCATTCCTCCAGCACAAATGCCGCCGCACCTTCACCCATGATGAAACCATCACGTTCGACGTCAAACGGGCGGCTCGTACCGATCGATGACAACGCCGTCATATTGCCAAAACTTGCCAGTGACGTGGGAGTTCCTGCGTGTTCGCTGCCACCTGCGACGACTGCGTCAGCGAGCCCCCACGAGATCAATCGGGCGGCGTAGGAGATTGCATGCGTGCCAGCCGCGCAAGCCGTGCAGATCGTTTCGTTCGGTCCTTGCAGGCCGAATCGCATTGACACGGCAGCTCCCGGCGCATTGGCCATCATCATCGGCACAAGGAACGGAGACACACGCCGCTCGCCCTTGTCGATCAGCACTCGAATCTGCTCTTCCAACGTATGTAGCCCACCGATGCCGGTGCCGAAAATCGTTCCGATCCGGGTTGGGTCAACGCCGAGGTCGCCGGCTTGCGCGATCGCCTCGGTCGAGGCAGCGATGGCGAACTGTTCGACCAGGTCCGCCCTGCGGGCATCCTTGGGCGAGTCGTAGTAGGGGGTCGAATCCCAGTTGTCGATCACGACTGACCTGCCAGCATCGACGAGGCCGGGCCCGAGTAGACCCGACCAGAATGCCTCTTTGCCGAGTCCACAGGGGGCGACGACTCCGAGGCCCGTGATTGCTACCCGGCGACGTGTGAGCTGTCGCTGGCCAGACATCAGAGTTTGGCGATGATCATCTCGTAGGCCTGGCCGACTGTCTCGATGCCATCGAGTTCTTCCTCAGGCACTTCGACGCCGAATTCTTCTTCGAGCGCCATGACGAGTTCGACCAGGTCGAGGCTGTCGGCGTCGAGGTCATCGCCGAACTTGGCGTCTGGCGTGACCTGGTCTTCCGAGACCGAGAGCACCTCAACGGCGCACTTCTGGAAGCGGGCGAACAGTTCTTGATTCACGGATATCTCCTTGTCGGGGTGGAACCGAATCCAGTGTAGAGATCTACCTGGTCGGCGGGGTTGATTGATCGCTGGATTGATGGGTGTGACATCGGCCTAATGACCCATGCCGAGCCCACCATCGACTGGGATAACAGCACCGGTGATGTAGGCCGCGTCGGCCGATGCAAGGAAGGTCACAACTCCGGCGATTTCATCGGGGGTTGCCATGCGCGAGAGCGGCACGCTGCCGACAATGTCGGCGATCCGCTTCTCGCCGAGGGCGGCGGTCATGTCGGTTTCGACAGGTCCTGGAGCGACCACGTTAACGGTGATACTGCGCGAGCCGAGTTCGCGGGCAACCGAACGAGCGAAGCCGACCAAGCCAGACTTCGATGCAGCGTAATTCGCTTGACCACCGGCACCGGATAGACCAACTACCGACGAGACCAGGATCACGCGGCCCTTACGTGCACGGAGCATGCCCTGCGTAGCTCGCTTCGTGACGCGAAATGCCGCCGTGAGATTGGCGTCGATGACACTGGTGAAGTCGTCCTCACTCATTCGGAGCAGCAATCCGTCGCGAGTGACGCCTGCGTTCGAGACCAACACTTCGACCGTGCCGCCAAATTCGTGCTCGATCGCCGCGAATGCAGCATCGACCTGCGCTGTGTCGGTGACGTCGCATTTGACGCCGAACAGCCCATCCGGCGGGGGTGACGAGTTGTATGTGACGGCGACGCGATCGCCAAGCGCTTTGAAGCGGTGGGCACAGGCAAGTCCGATTCCACGTGAACCGCCCGTGACGAGCACAATCCGCGGTTCGCTCATCCGACGCCATCACCCCAGCGCAACACCATGCTGGCTGCCGACATACCGCCGCCGAAGCCGACCAGCAGTACGAGGTCGCCGTGTGCGATCCGTCCGGTGTCGAGAGCGTCGGCGAGTGCCAGCGGAATCGACGCCGACGAAGTATTCCCGGTGCGATCGAGCACGATCGAGGCTCGTTCGATCGGCACCCCGATGCGGTCGCAAGCCGCCTGGATGATTCGGATGTTGGCCTGATGAGGGACAACGACCTTGACCTGGTCAGCGGTGATACCCGCGTGGGCCATCGACTTCTCGGCCGAGTTGACCATAATTCGAACTGCTCGGCGGAAGACTTCCTTGCCTTCCATCTGGATGAATCCGCCGACATCGGCATAGAGGATGCCGATCGCTGAACCATCGGAATCGAGATCCCAACCGAGCAGTTGTCCAGGGCCATCGACCGATTCGAGAACGACGGCGCCTGAACCGTCAGCAAACAGCGGGACGGTGCCGCGATCAGTTGGGTCGGTAATCCGTGACAGCGTGTCGGTACCAATCACGAGTACACGGTCGGCACCCATCGCGATCAAACCGTGGCCGGTGACCAAGCCGTACATGAACCCGGTGCAGGCGGCATTCACGTCGAATGCTCCGCAACTCAAACCCAACTCGTGCTGTACAACGGAGGCGTTGCCCCACTGCTTATCAGGGGTCGTTGTTGCGAGCACGACAGCGTCGATCCGCGACGGATCCAGCCCGGCCATTTCGATTGCCTGGCGGCCAGATTCGACCGAGAGCCCGATCGTCGTGCCGCCAAACCGGCGCTCACGAATGCCGGTCCGAGTCGTGATCCACTCGTCGGTGCTGTCGATCGTCGACGCCAGTTCGGCGTTGGTGACCACCCTGTCCGGCAACGCGGTTCCCCACCCGGAGATGACAGCGCCCTTGGCGCCTTCACGTATTGCTGGCATCGTGTGAATTCCTCCGTGCTCGCTGCATCAGTCTGTGCGCAGCCACGCGATTGGTTGACGAGGGGTCACGCGTTCGGTGTCGACAGCGATAAAGCTTTGCAGGACTCCACGGAACGGTGACCTCACCTCGTGCTCGCCGACATGGCCGAGCACCGTTCCAACGTCGATCAATCCGTTCGTGGCGAAGGCGATCGGAGTGAAAATGCCGGCGGCAGGTGAAACGACGAGACGCTCGAACCCGAACAAATGCTCGCCCTCAAACTCCTTGATGGGAGGTGCGATGCTGCCGCCTACCCATTCGAGTAGCTTGTCGAGATCCTCTGGTGTGGCGACCGAGATCGCGCGTGAACCTTCGACGCTGCGCTTGGCCATACCGGTCAGCACGCCGCCCGGCCCGAGCTCAGCAAAATCGTTGACACCGAGTTGGGCGAGCGTCTGAAGGCAATGCTTCCACCGCACCGGGCTAGCCAGTTGAGCCGAAAGCAGCGCTGTCCATTCGGAACCACGATCATGTGGCTTTGCATCGACGTTTGAGACGACCGGAATTTCGGCGTCTCGGATGTCGGCGATGGCGATCGCACCACGAAGTCGGTCGCGGGCGGCCGACATGTAGGAGGTGTGGAACGCACCCGAGACCTGCAGCGGCATGATCCGTTTTGCACCGAGATCCTTGGCATGTTTGCCGGCGGCCTCAACACCGGCTGGCGACCCGGCGATCACGACTTGACCTGGCGCGTTGAAGTTTGCGACCCATACCTCGGCGTCAGCCAGATTGCAGGCGACTTCGACTTGGTCGTCATCGAGCCCGAGTACCGCTGCCATCGTGCCGACCTGGGCAAGCCCAGCCTCGTGCATCGCAGCTGCTCGCTCGGAGACAAGGATCACACCTTCCTCAAATCCAAGCGCACCGGTGGCGGCAAGTGCGGTGTATTCGCCGAGACTGTGACCGGCACAGAAACTGGCGTCGATACCGAGGCGCTCGACCGCATCCAGCACCATCAGGCTCGAGACGAACGTGGTCAGCTGCGCATTGCGGGTGTCTTTGAGCTCGTCGGCGTCGGCGTCGAGCAATAATGCGCCAACGTCACGACCGGCGACTTCGCT
>JANOTN010000135.1:0-2644 GCA_031416375.1 Ilumatobacteraceae bacterium | reverse complement strand
TCAACGCGCGACCGATCGCCATCTCCCGGTCCTGGCTCGCGTGTTGATAGATGAGCGCAGCGCGCGATGACGAATGACCCATCCGGGTCATGAGCTCCCGCGTCGACGCACCAGTCGCCGCGGCCAGCGTGTTGCCCGTATAGGTCGTGTCCGAACGACTCGGCCACGCACACCCGTCGTTCACGATCCACACGTACCAACACCTGCTCCCGGGCATGAGTGCCGAAGCCGCCCACCGTTTCGCCGCCCTTATCAAACCGGTAGACGACAACCACCCGCACCCGACCGCGAAACCCCAGCTCACCGGCCATAAAGTCGGCGAACAGCATCAGCGGCGTCTACCGGACCGGTAGACAAACCCGGTAGACGACCTTGGCCGCCGAAAACGAGAAACGCCCGGAAACTCAATGTTTCCGGGCATTTCATTTCGTGGCGGGGGCAGGATTTGAACCTGCGAGCTTCGGGTTACGAGATGGCCGTTCGACCTGTTCGCGGTCGAATTCCGAGTGTCCGTGAGTCCCCGTTGTTCACCGCCGTCTACCGGTGTGCTGGTACATATTTGGTACATAGCCCACTCCTCGCAGACCTCACGTTGAGTGACGACTTTGGTGGCGGTGACCGTCGTCGCAATCCAACCGATCAACGACATCGTAGAACTGGGCACAATGACCCGTCGATTTCTCGTGGCGGTTGTCGGTCCCGTGCCAGTCCGCCGGCCCGCGCGGGACGATGTCACGCAGCGCCGAGGCGCCGTTCGGAGCGCCCCGCGTCCGTCGTCGCTAGCGTTGGCGATCTGCGTGGACGTTATGGCTCCCTTGATTGGCACCTCGGAGATGCTCCCGACGGATAAACAGATCGCCTCTTACCCCGACCGGGACGACAAGCAGAGACGGGAACCGGTCCGGCAGTGGGTGGTCGAGTGGTCGTCGGTGGGGTGCAATCCTGTGCAGGGTGCGCTGTCGCGAGACGCTGAGCAAGCAGTGGCTGTTCAGCGCGCGGGATAGCGCTCGGAGCGAGCGCCGCCGCGACGAGCACGGGAGCTGCGTTGGTGTGTACCGAAGCGTTGCACCTAATGCGGGCCGGGAAGATGAGTGTGCCGCCCGTCCGTGAAGAGACCCGCATCGCCGCTGGAATGGTGATCGCTGTTGGTGTGGCGCTAGTCGTGGCCGGGGATTTCAGGATTCGCAGCGCGCCGATGGCGCCGTCGTGGAGTTGGACGAGACCAGAGTTGTTGTTCGTCACCGCGGCACAGAGAGAGCCATCTACGAGTTTGACCCAAAGCGGAACGACGGCTTCAACTGGGTATGGGCGCATCGCCAACCCGAGCGCATCACACGTCGGTCGAGCGGTCGCCCGCGCCACCACCTGCGCCGAGATACAAAACCTCGAGTGATCATCGACACCGGACACGATCTTGGCCTCACTGCCACCGACGATCTTCACGCCACCAACGATGTCCATCTGCCACAACTCCATCGCCCGCCACCGCTCCCACCGCTTGTAATCATCCCGCTTCCGCTTGCGAGCTTGCGGCGTGATTAACCGGTGACGCACCAAACACCGATAAATCGACGACAACGCCGGCAACGGCGTGACGCCCTCCTTGCCGAGCTGATGCCCGATCGAACGAGGACCCCAACCCGGATGCTCACGCCGCAACCCAACAACCCGAGCCTCAACCTCGGCTGACATCTTGATGCGGACACGACAACGGTCGCGCCGAACCATCCACCAAACCGGCCAAACCCTGGGATGGGTACCTACGCAACCACTCATGCACAGTCTGCCGCGCCCCCATAACGGCGAGCCACATCGGTCACCGTCGCCCCAATGTTCAACACCTCCAGCACTGCCTGATACCGCTGTTCCACAACACTCAACTCCACGATCACCAGCACCGCCCCCTCGATCCGAGAACGGACCCAAACGCCCGTCACCGAAAAGGCTGACCGCCAGCAGAACACGCAAGTGTCAGGCAGCTACCGAAATCACTGTCGCCCAGCAACCGGAGTCGCGTCCCAAAACTGTCACCCACCTACCGGAGTCACACTGTCCAGCATGAACCGGATTCGTACAGGCGGGTCATGGGCAACGCATGGGCAAACCATGGGCAAGACCCGACCAAGGCTGACCGCGAAAAACGACGAAAACCCTGCCGAAGCAGGGAAATCGTAGAGCGGATGACGTGATTCGAACTCGCGACCCTCACCTTGGCAAAACGTTATGGGAGCCGTCCGTACAGTCCGTCCCGTGCCCTGCAGTACTCCACAGTCCGCAAAACCGTCCGGGAAATCCGTCTGTCCCGTCCAGTTCGTATACCGCTATACCATCACGTCTTCGGAGTGCAGTTCGGCGGGCCGCGATCCACCGATCGTCACGGCGTGATCTTGCCACCTCGTACTGTTGCCGATGTGAGCGCCGGACCACACGTACTCAACGAGATCCGCGTCAGTGATCGTCGACTACTCATCGTCCAGACCGGAGCGGGAACTGCCACGCATCTCGTGTCGACCGAATCGGCAATCGACCGCGCAAAGTCAGCGGTTCCCGGCCATTGGCTCGACCGCACCAGCAACCTCCGACTCCCATCAGTCGCCAACTACCCGGCGGACGAACTCGTCGCGCTGTGCTGGTCGAAGCGCAC
>JANOTN010000134.1:0-2006 GCA_031416375.1 Ilumatobacteraceae bacterium | reverse complement strand
TGCGGCCGAAGCCGATCTGGTGGTCGTCGGATCGCGCGGTCACGGCGGGTTCACTGCCTTGCTGCTCGGTTCCGTGAGCCGCACCGTGTTGCAGCACTCACCCCGCCCCGTCGTCGTCGTGCGGCCCGCCGACTGAGCCCGCTGGCCTTGAAATAACACGCCTACTCAAATAGCGCCCTCTCGCGCAGCGGCTACGCGACCTAGCTTCGGGTGGCCTCTACCCACCAACTACCCAACTATGCCAGTCGCCGGACGAGTCAGGCTCCCGTGTACTTGAAGATGTAGAGGCCGAAGTCTCGGTCGCTGGCGGCGACGTACTCTTCGCCGCTGTAATTGAAGGTCTGCACGCCCCAGAAGTTGCTGCCGCCGACGTCAATGAAGCGTCCGACTTCCACGAGTTCATCCTCGATGATCTTGGCGACCCGGAAACCTCCCGAGTAGTACGAGAAGTACGCCAGGTCGCTGCGCTGCCCGGACGTGGCCACCTCGTGCACCGACAGGTCACCGAAGCCGCTGGCGTACGCGGGGTCGTGCGCCTCCGGGATGGCATAGGTGTCGAGTTCGGTCATATCACTGCCGTCGTTTCGGAAGAGGTGGACGTAGCCCCAACCGTCGAACTGCGATACAAACCTAACTGTGTCGCCATGTGTGCCGAGCGCGATGGGCAGTTGTGCGGGGCCGGTGCCGGCAAGACAGGCGGCGTTGTCGTAGGTAACGCCGAAGAGCGCGAACCCCTGGCTGCGCGGGGCGACACCGAAGGTCAGGATGTTCCCCTCCACAGACATTCCGAGCGATCCGTCGCAAGCGTCGGTTCCGGTACGGTTGAATATGAGGACGGCGTCGTATCCGCCGGCCGCGATCACGCTGGCGACCTTCTCCGTGAAGGTGCACACGCCGCGCTCCACCACTGCGATGTCGACGGCGCTCGTGCTGCCGGCCGGTACGGCGGGATCGCCGATGCAAGCTCGGCCGACGAACACAGACACCCCTTCGACAGACTGACCGCTCGCGAGCTGCACCGTGTCGCTGCCTTGGCCGGCGGTGATAGCGGTATTGTCGGTGACGCTGCGGGCGACGAGTGCGAACGGCGAGAAGTCCTCATCGGCACCGATGACGTACGCGTTGTCACGTGTGAACTCGGCCTGGTGGCCGTTGCCCTCCGGCGCAACAATGAACGAACTCTCGGCGGCTTCGGGATCGGGGTTGGTGAAATTGGTGTCACCGAGATAGGTGGGGTTCAGCGGGTCCGTGACGTCGATCTTCACGTACCCCGCGTCCCAGTACGAGAGAAGCATCACCTGCCGCCCGCCGATCTGCTTCACGACCATGTCATGGAGGAACACTTCTACGAGGTTCGACGGTGACGCCTGCCGAATCTCGGGGAACCTCTGGTCGAGATCGTACTCGATGAGCAGTTTCGCTTTCCTCGGATCGGTGATGTCCATGATGTCGACGTCGGTGCCCTCTTCGTTGTCGACCATGACTGCATAGGCCTTGTCGCCGGCATCCCAGGCGAAGACGCTGTGGGTTTCGTTCGCCGCTTTCTTGCCAGAGCCGTTCACCGTGTAGTCCCCGATGCCCTCGGCGAGCGGAGTGGGGTGTGCCGGCTTCGTGATGTCGTAGATGTTCATCCCGCCGAAGCCGGTCTTGTCTTTGCACTTCTCGTTGTTCGATACGAGGATGTCGCCGTTGAACTTCGGGGTGTCGATGTGAAGCGCTTGGACGCCTTCACCGGGGTAGCTGCCCTCTTTGGAGCCGATGAACGCGACTTCCTTGGGTGTGGCCGGGTTTCGGATGTCGACCACATGGATGCCGTTGTACTTGCAGGTGACCACACCCCACGCTGCTACGTAGGCGTAGCCGTTGAAGACACCGACATCGGCGATCTTCTCAGGCACCACGTTCTTCAGGCGGAGCTTGCTCACCATTTCAACGTTCGAGGACGAGCCTTGGGGGGTCAGATGGCCCTGCGTCGATCCATGTTGGTGCGTATCACGGCCTGCGTC
>JANOTN010000133.1:0-12032 GCA_031416375.1 Ilumatobacteraceae bacterium | reverse complement strand
ACCGACGACGTGACCCAAGAGTTCTGGGGTTCGTCGCCTGATTGGTTGCCGCGATCGACTGAACCGAATCACCTGCCTAGCGATGACGCAGGTGAGCAGCCGGCCTCCGCAATCAGTGTGTTGAAGAGCGGTCTGGCGGCGTTTCGGCCGCAACGAATTGAGCGCTCTAGCCAAACCGGTGAGATCGCCCGCACCCGTCAGCATGGTGTCGTTCGTTCACGCCAAGCGCTACCGCCCATGCGCGAATCGACGATCGGAGAGTTGGCGAGTACGGCACTGCAGAACGATTGGGATGCAGAGTTCGACGACGTCGATCAGTATGTCGAACTGTCGCCGGTGGCACCCCTCGCCAAACGTCTTGGTCTTGGGGCCGTCGACCCGCTGCTGATGCGACTCGGCATGATCGTGCTGATCGGCGTGACACTCGTTCCGTTCGCTATGGCGCTTCGCCCATCTAGTGAGAATGCATTCGCGAGCGGCGCAATGCAGGTTCCGGCCGCTCAGGATGTGCTTCCAGTCAATGTCGTTTCAGTCGCACCGCTGAACGATCCTTCGGTGCAACTCGTCGCAACCGAAACGGTCGCGGGTGCCGCCGGTTCAGCGCCCGCCCAGTCAACGGTTTCGCCAAACACCGATCTCGCGATCGAAGCTGAAGCGGCTGTGGCGACCGAATCGAGCACCACAGCCAAGGCCGCTGCTCCTCGCAACGCAGTCGCTGAATCGATGTCATCTGGTACCAACGATCAGTCGTCAGCGGCGACTGTGTCAGCGGTCGCCGAACGCGTGGTCCCTGCATGTCCGCAGACCTACGTTGCTGGATCCGGCGACTCGTGGTACCGGATCGCGGATGCGGCCGGTGTCTCCCCGACGGCGTTGATGGCCGAGAACCTCGCAAGTCTCGACACGCCGATGTTTCCCGGCGATGAGATTTGTCTTCCCGCCGGGGCCACGATGCCGCCGCAGCCGACAACGACGACAGCAGCTCCCGCGATCACGGTTCCGGCTACCACGATCGCGCCTCCGACAACCGCACCCACGTCTGCGACCCCGCCTACGACTCCGCCTCCATCGGCAGCGGCAGCCGAGCAGATCATTCGTGATGTTTGGCCCGACGAGCTCGAGCAGAAGGCTCTGGCGATTGCATGGCGGGAAAGTAGCTACAGGGCCAACGCCTACAACGGCAGCTGCTGTTACGGCCTTTTCCAGATGCACTGGACTGCGCACAAGAACTGGCTCGACGACTTCGGGATCTTCACGACGTCAGACCTGTTTGATGCCAGAAAGAACGTCCAAGCGGCATACTCCCTCTACCTATCCTCGGGTGGTTGGGGTCCGTGGGGCGGCTAGACTCGCCCGCATTGCGCCCGTAGCTCAATGGATTAGAGCATCTCACTACGGATGAGAAGGTTGGGAGTTCGAGTCTCTCCGGGCGCACGTTTGATCGAAGGGTCTCGCCGGGCGGTGAGGCCCTTCGTTCTGTCAGAGGTTGGTCCGTCCGATAGGTATGTGAGCGTTAGCACAAGAACCGTCAAGAAGTGTTGCGGTCACGTTGTGATTGTGCAAGGTCTTTCGGGTTGCCGAGTTCTTGACTTATTGCGGCTCAACCGCTGCCGATCAGCGAGTATGCGGTTTGTGCGGCGGGCGTCGGTGGTGTTCAGTTTGACTCTGATCGTTGCCGTCGCGGTTGGCTTTATCGCTCGTCGATCCGAGGTAGCCGGTGAACGCGACAATCGCCTGACGACGGCCGCCGAACTCGGCGCAGCACAACTTGGTTCGATCGTCGATGCAATCAGAATCGCCGCTACGACCGGCACCGATGCGGCCGACACAGCCCTGGCCGTGGCGGACATCGATCCCCTGATCGGCGTTTGCGTGATCGCTCAGTTTGAGAATCCTGCTTGCGCTGGAGACGGTCCGCAACCGGCCGTCGAATCAACGATCAACCGGCATGATCCGGGGGTTCGTCTGGTCACGATCTACGAATCAGTGATGACGATCGAGGTCGCAGGGCCGTCGTTGATCGTCATCGCTCAGGCACCCGTTGACATGATCGGCGGACGATCCGATCTGTCGCTGTGGGCAACAACCGTGCTGTCGTCCGGTGCCGTGATCAATCAGTTCATGGTCGATGGCGCAGTGCGCCAAACGGCGGTCGGTGTCCAAGCGGCACCCGGGGTGTTCGTGGTCGCAGCGGGCGAGAACACTATCGAACTTCCGATTGACGAGCAGAGGTTCTACGCGATCGTCTTCACGTTGGCGATCATCTTGTTACTGCTGGCAGGCGTCACGATATTTGTCGAGCAACGCAACCTGCTGGAGCGGGCGTGTTTTGACCCGCTGACAAAACTGCCGAATCGCGGCGAGTTCGAACGTCGGAGTGTCGAAGTGTTGGCGACGGCGGAGCGCGATGGATCCGGCGTGTGTTTGCTGCTGTTTGACCTCAACGGTTTCAAACTGATCAATGACACATACGGTCATCACGCCGGCGACGAGATCCTGAGGGTCGTTGGATCGCGTTTGCGCAAGGCGGTTCGAGACGGCGACATCGTGGCCCGATGGGGCGGCGACGAGTTCGTCGTCGTGATGCCCGGGATCGGTACTGAGGAGATGGGTGCCCGACGTGCGCAACAGCTTGCCGAGGCGATCGCCGGACGAACTCGTATTGACGGTGTCGCCGAGGCGTTACGGATCAAGGTCAGCGCCGGTGTCGCCCTGTGGCCAGACCACGGTACCGATACCCGGGAACTCGTGGAGGCCGCCGATCAGGCGATGTATCAGGCCAAGCGGGAAGGCTTGGTGACTTCGATCGCAACCAAGCCGAAGCCGACCGACGCTCGGGTGTGATTCCCGCTCGCCTACGCTGAGCGCGTGCCTGCTGCTCAGCCGTTGACCTCCAAACTCGCCGGTTTCGGCACCACGATCTTCGCTCAAATGTCGGCGCTCGCTGTGCAGACCGGGAGCATCAACCTCGGCCAAGGCTTCCCCGACACAGACGGTCCGATGGCGGTCCTCGACGCCGCCGTCGACGCGATTCGGTCGGGGCTCAATCAGTATCCGCCGGGGCCTGGAATGCCGGTTCTTCGGCAAGCCATCGCCGAACATCAGAATCGGTTTTACGGTCTCGTCCACGACCCTGACAGCGAGATTCTCGTCACCGCAGGTGCCACCGAAGCGCTCGCTGGGGCCCTGCTGGGGATGCTCGACGTGGGTGACGAAGTGGTCGTGTTCGAGCCGATGTACGACAGCTACCAAGCCTGTATCGCGCTTGCCGGTGCAGTAGTGAAACCGGTGCTGTTGCATCCGGGATTTGGGCCCGACGGCCGCTACGGATTTGATCCCGACGAGTTCCGGGCGGCGTTCTCACCGCGCACCAAGTTGGTGCTCCTGAACACGCCACACAATCCGACCGGCAAGGTGTTCACCTACGACGAACTGTCGCTGATCGGCTCGGTTGCAGAGGATCATGACGTACTCGTGGTGACAGACGAGGTCTACGAGCATCTTGTCTTTTCCGGTGCCGAACACATACCGCTGGCGACCCTGCCTGGCATGGCCGACCGCACGCTGACGATCTCGTCAGGCGGCAAGACGTTCAACACGACGGGCTGGAAGATCGGATGGATGTGCGGGCCGTCTCGAATGGTCGACGCTGCTCGCACGGCCAAACAGTTCCTGACCTACGTCAACGGTGCACCGTTCCAACCGGCGACGGCGGTCGGGCTTCGGCTGCCGGACGCATTCTTCACTGAGGTTGCCTTCGACCTCGAGGCGAAACGTGACCGCCTGTTTGCGGGTCTTGAAGCGGCCGGGTTCACGGCGTACCGGCCCGAGGCGACCTACTTCACCACTGTCGACATTCGCCCACTGCGACCCGATGGTGATGGCGTCGCCTTCTGTCTCGACCTGCCGGAACGGGTCGGCGTCGTGGCGATTCCCAATCAAGTCTTCTACGTCAACCCTGAGCATGGTCGCCACCTCGTTCGATTCGCCTGCTGCAAGAAGCTCGATGTCATCGACGCGGCGGTCGAACGACTCGCGGGGTTGGCGAGTTCGAGCTCATGAGTACCCTCCGAGTCGCAGCGATTCAACACGACATTGTCTGGAACGACCGTGACGCCAACTTCGCACACCTTGCCCCGATGATCAGCGGAGCGGTCGCCTCGGGTGCTGGATTGGTGATGCTCACCGAGACGTTCTCGACTGGTTTTGGTTTCGATGACCCGTCATTCGAGACGGAACCTGAAGGCGGCGTCTCGTCGCAGTTCCTCACTTCGCAGGCTCGCGAACATGGTGTCTGGGTTGGCGGTTCGTGCCCAGAGGTTCACCCCGATGCGCCCGCAGATGATCAGCGTCCGTCGAACTGTTTCGTGTTGGCGGGTCCCGATGGAACGCAGCACCGCTATCGCAAGATTCACCCGTTCTCGCATGCCGGCGAGGAGCGTTTTGTACGCGCCGGTGACCAGTTGGTGACCGTCGACGTTGAGGGGTTCCGCGTCTCGATGTTCGTGTGTTACGACCTTCGTTTCGCTGACGAGTTTTGGCAACTTGCGGCCGACACCGATCTATATCTCGTCCCGGCGAACTGGCCGGAGAAACGGCGTCGGCACTGGATCGCGTTGCTGCAGGCGCGAGCAATCGAGAATCAGGCGTACGTCGTGGGGGTCAATCGCGTCGGTGTTGGCGCTGGTCTTGACTACTCGGGTGATTCGCGGATCGTCGATCCGCTCGGTGAACTGCTAGTAACCGGTGCCAAAACCGAGACGATCCTGCTCGCCGACGTGTCCACCGAACACGTCGCCAGCACCCGTGACCACTTCAGATTTCTTCCTGATCGCCGTTGAGGGGTTGATTCAATGACAACGTTCGTTCTCGTTCATGGAGCCTGGTCGGGCGCTCATAGCTGGCGTTACGTTCGCCCGCTGCTACAAGCCGAAGGCGATCAGGTCTTTACGCCGAGCCTCACGGGGATTGGTGAACGGGTGCACCTTGTGTCGCCGCACGTTGACCTGACGACCCACGTCAGCGATGTCGTCAATCAGGTGTTATACGAAGATCTGACCGACATCGTGTTGCTCGGGTTCTCGTACGGCGGAGCGGTCGTGACGGGAGCGCTTGCCCATATCGGTGATCGCGTGAGCCATCTCGTGTACCTCGATGCGTTTGTTCCGGGCGATGGCCAGAGCGTCAACGATTTGCGCGGCCAGCCAGATGTGAATCCGATCGGACTCGGTGACGAATGGCTGATCCCGCCACGCCCGCGTGCATTTGACGATCCGCGAGAAGCCGAATGGCAGGCCACCCGTCGCGTTGCTCAGCCGTCGGCGACATTCGCTGAGAAGGTTCAACTGGCTCGTCCGCTCGAGCAATGGCCGTTCACGCTGACCTACGTGAAGGCAACTGCTGACTCGCAAGATCAAGATGGCTCCGGCCCGTTCTGGTTTGCAGCTCGCCGTGCTCAGCAGTCGGCAGCGTGGAACTATCACGAGGTAGCGACGAGCCACATGATCCCCCAAAACCGCCCAGTCGAGCTCGCCCGAATCCTCGTTCAAGGCGCGATCAGCGCGTCAGCGACGGTGTGAGCACGACATGAACGCGGGTTGTTAGAGGGATTTCGCCATCAGGCTGACGAGCGTGTCGTGGTTGGTCTCCTGTACGCCAACTTCCACAAATCCCAACGAGGCATGGAATCCCAGCGAGTTGCCGTTTCGCGGTCGCAGGTTGACCTCGAGCGTGAACACAGTGGCCGTTGGGCGACGCTCGGCGCTAAGCCGTTCGACTTCGGCGTACAACCTGCGGCCAATCCCACGACGCTGGAACGCTGGCGAGATTGCGACACGATCGAGGTAGACGAAGTCGTCATAGAACTCGGAGAACCAGGCGTAGTTCATGCTGTCGTAGTCGGAATCCGGCGCCAACACCAGGCAGAAACCTGCGATCTGCTCGTCGATCTCGGCTATCAGGGCGATCACTGACTGGTGGGCGATGTGCCCGAGATCCTCGATCGTTTCCGTCCCGACCGCTGGCACCTCGGCCTCGTTGATGGCGTGGATCGCGGCAAGGTCGTCGAGGGTGTAGGCACGAAGAATCATGCGCTTGATTGTGTCGCCGCCGATCGCACGAGCGTCAGTTTGTCGTACAGCGGACGGAAACCGGCTCGCACTAAGTTTCGTTCCGAACCACCGCCGGGAACCGTCGATGACGTTGCCAGATCACATCCGGCGTCCTGTCCAAACCGCAAGCGATGGTTGATCAACACGCCTTGGACACCGCGTCCGCGTTCCGACGGAATCGTTGACATGCCACCCAACGTCGCGATGCCGTCTCGAATAGTCAGACTTGCACAGCCGAGCGGGCGGCGACCCTGCGAGTCGAGGGCCATCACGAAACCGCGTTGATCAACCACGGCGGCGGCACGCGAGAACGCATCGCTGGCACGCCGAGCGGCGGAGGTTGTGTGACCCCATCCAGTCGCGGTGGTTTCCGACCAGACTTCGAGCAACTCATCATCAGCGCGTTCAACGACGATCGATGGGTCTGGAGCGCCGATGATCTGGTCATCGAGCGATCGGACGTGAGCGGTTTTGAAACCGTCAACCCGGTAATGACGATCGTTAGCAATCTCGCTCACCGAATGATCCGTGACCGGTGTGATCTCGACAGCGGCATCGACACCGAGGGCATCTGCCCGCGCTTCAAGTTCGGCGAAGTCATCGACGGTGACCGACTGTTCGAGCCCAAACGCGAGGGCCCGGTTGACGTACAGACCTGCGCCACACAACACCGCGTGGCCACCCCCGAGTTCGAACGTCTGACTGCCCCACGACGGATCCTGCTCGTGTAGCGCCGTGGCAAAGGCCGCAGCGTCGAGCGCCCAGGTTCGTTCGATTCGGACGATCAGGTCTCGTCGGTGCGGGAACATCCTGCGAGTCTTGCTGACGTCCATTAGCGTCGGCGACACCATGCGTCAGATCTTCAGCCTGCGCTTCTTTCTCGCCGTCGGGGTAATCGTCGGCTTGTTCCTGTTGCTGACGACGATCTTCCAGACCCGTGATCTGATTAACAGCGACGACGAATCCGTCACTGTGTCGCAGGAACTGCATCGAATCGATCTCGTTGGGCAAGTGCTTTCGAGCACGAATGCTTCGTTCGGATTTGATTCCGATGGGCTTGCGACTGTCGACACCTCGTTCGCACTTGACCCATCTCGGGCGTTGCGGGTTGTCACCGGAACGCCAGGCGAGAACCTGTGCCCGGGATTCCCGCGGCCGGGCGCGTGCGCAGTCATCGCTGACCTGTTGGGGGAGGGCGTGGTGTGGCTCGCGCTCGTCCCGATGGGTACCAACAACACCGTTGATCTTCCCGCGATCGACACGCTCGAAGGTGGTGTGGCGACGCTCGTCAACGGGTGGTTACTGCCGTTCGCATCGACGCTTGATCGCAGGTGCCCTGACGAGTTCGCCAGCTATCGAGAGTTCAGAGACGTATTCGGTGACAACTTCACGGCGATCTACGACATCGAACAAGGTCAACTCTCCGCCGTCAAATGCCGCACGCGCGTGCCGTACAGCTCGGTCGGGGCCAACTCAGCCGACGCGAGTTCGGCTGAATCTGACTGGGTGTCGGTCTGATAGGCGGCTTCGGCGCGGTGGAGAAAGTCGAGCAGGATCCTGTTGAACGTGGTGGCGTGTTCGATCATGAAACCGTGGGCGGCTCCGCTGATCACGACCAACTCGGCCGACGCGATGCGCTCGGCGATCTCCTCGGAATCGCCGCGCGGGGTGAGGATGTCTTGGTTGCCGACCATCACCAGTGTCGGAACCCGGATCTCGTGGAGTCGCTCGGGGTGACTGTCGTCGATCGAAAGAATTCCTGCGACTTGCCCTGCGAATGCATGCGGCGGGCGTGACAGTGCCAGTGGACCCATCCACCCGATGGCGGGCGTGAGACGACGAAATGATCGAGGCCCGATCACCCATCGAGCTGCCTCGCTAGTCATTGCCGCCATGCCGCGCAACTGTGCCGTCTCGGCCCAACCGGCGAGCAACTCTCGTCGCCAGGGGTGATGCCGACAGGATGTACACGCCAGCGTCATGGAACGAACCCGGTCGGGGTACTTGAGCGTCAGAAGTTGTGCGATCACGCCACCCATCGATGCCCCGACAAGGTGGGCGCGCTCAACGCCCGCTTTGTCGAGCGTGGCGATCGCATCATCAGCCATTTGTTCCATCGAGTAGGCCCCATATGGCTTGTCGCTGCGACCGGCACCTCGGTTGTCGAGGGCGATCGTGCGATACCAGGGTGCCAGCGCAAGTCGCTGGAGATCCCAGAGATGCTTGTCGGCGCCGAGTCCCTGGATCATGAGCACAGGCGGACCCGAGCGGCGACCGGTCTCGGCGTAGTGCAGCCGCACGCCATCGGTGGATCGAACGAAAGACATCAGAGGCCAGTGATTCTGCTGATCCCGGGGATCGGCAACCAATCGAATGGAGTACCGGTCAGCGTTCCACCAAGTTCGTCAAGGAGTGCATCGATGCGTGCCTGCAGGAGGTCGGCGACCTCAAGTTCAGCGAGTGGACCCCGACGCGCACGGGTCAGTCGAATTGGTGCACCAACCTCGACACGCGCGTCCCGTCGCATCGGCACCGAGACTGCGGTTGCCGGAAGCACGCGCACCTTGGCAGCGACGGCTGCGCCGATCAGACGATGGTCGATGAGACCGGTGTGGGTGTTGTTTGGAACGTGACCGGCGCCAAGCACGACCAGCTCACCAGCTCGCAGCGCACCCTCGAGCTCTGCTTCGAGTGGCAGCAGGCCACCGAGCCGCTGCATCACCGGACCAAGTGGCGCAACGTCGGGTCGCCCAACGAATCGAACTGGTTGACCGGTGGCGTGCCCGAGTGCCAACGCCGCGAACACCGGTGCCAGCGCGTACCGCCGGGCGTTGACGACGATCAACGCGCCGAGTCGCTTTGGGAGATGATCGAGACCACCGACTGACACGGTCCAGCGCAGCCGGCTGACGGTCATGAAGCGATTTACGAACTCCTGGTCACGGCCCCAATCGTCGACATCGTTGGCGGTCCATGCCAGCACTTGTCGGACGGTGCTGCTGGCCGCCGATTGCACGGTCGATCCGGCTGTGCGCATAGGAAACGTCACGATGTCGGCGAGGCGTTGAGCGGAATGTGCCATCACGCCACCGCTTCAACGGCGATTGGACGGCGTGCCGGGTGGTGGACGACGCTGGGCCAGCGATAGACCTGGTCGATCACGTCGCCTGTCGTCGTCGATGGGGCGAATCCGAGTACCTCGCGGGCGCGTGAGTTGTCGGCCAGTCGCCCTCGATGCAGCATCTCCTGCACATGTTCGGGGACTGGGGCCCCGACCAGATAGGTGATTCCCCGGGCAATCGCCCATTCTGGGCCGAACAGCGGAAGCGGAACCCGACGACCGCGCCGGATCGCTTGCAACATCGTGATCGCCCCAGGGGCCACGATGTTGAGGGGTTCGTTGACCCGTTGCTTGGCAGCGGCGACGAACGCTTCGGCCGCATCGTGTTGGTGAACAACGGCAAACGGTGGATCGGCGAGTGCGCTGAACGGCACCATTGGCATTCGTAAGATTCGGCCGAGCGGGTTGGGAACGTGGGGGCCGAGCACTGATGCGCATCGGAGGCTGCCGACGGCGACACCGATCCGGCGCCCGATCGAGTTGGCGGTCGTTTCGATCTCAGCAAGCATCCGGCCCCACTCGCTGGTCGGGTCAGGACCGACCTGTTCGCTTGGCCGGGTCACCGAGCCCCTGGCTCTGCCGTAGATCTCGATTCCGCTGCGCACCACGATTGATTCCAGCGCTCGACATTCGGCGGCGGCACCCAGGATCGAAGTGGCGGCGTCATCGGTCAGCCGACTAGCCGTTCCGGGAGCGGCGCGCCCATGTGGTTCCCAAACGGCGACGTGAATCACGACGTGCGGGTTAAAGGCCGTGATCGCTTCGACGGTGCGGTCGTGCTGACCTGGGACGATACGATGGAAGACCGCACGACGTAGCCGACGACGAGGCGGGTCGGCATCAATTCCTTCAAGCGACCCCACCCACGGTTCGTCTTCGAGCAGACTGGCAACCCGAGCACCCAGCTCGCTGCCCATTCCGCTTACGAGCACCCGAACGCCAGCCATGATCAAGCACGCTAGCTCCAGAACCCTTCTCCCGAACCGCTTCACCCGTATCCTCGCCTCGACGGTGTTGGTGACGATTGGTGCCGGTGTGGCTAGCGCCGCAATGAACTCGGTCGATACGTCGGCCACGGCGTCGTCGACCGCCGACCGGATCGTCGTGACCGGCCCGGGCCTTCTGTTTCCGATTGAGCCGTTCCCCATGTGCGAAGTGTTGAACAACTTCGGCGGTTACAGCGCCACATTCGGTGCCGGCGGCCATCAAGGTGTCGATATTGGCGCTCGGACTGGCCAGAAGGTCTACGCCGTCGCGACCGGTGTCCTGTATCGCAAATTTTCCGATCTGGGCAGTGCTGCCGGATACGGGTGGGGCCTGCTGAGTGACGCCGACACGAAATATCGCTACTACCACCTGTCCTCGTTCGCCGATGGTCTCGCCGAAGGCGATCGGGTGCGGGTAGGTGACCTGATCGGCTACGTCGGAGATACCGGCAACGCCACCCCAGGTGGCTGGCACCTGCACTTCGAAGTCAGACCCGGCCCGGCCCCGCATGTCAAACCCGTCGACCCGGTCCCGCTGCTGGCGATCCCCACGATCTGTAACGTGCACAACAGGCGATAGCGCCACTTGTGTGGATAATGTCGCTACTATTGCGTTATGGGCACACAACTCGACACTCCGAACGAATACGGCGTGCGCGATCTTCACAACAAGACCAGTGAGGTGATTGCGCACGTGACGGAAGGCAACACGGTGACGATCACGAATCACGGTCGCCCGGTCGCCAAGATTGTGCCGTTCTTGGATGAGTCGCTCGAGCAGTGGCTATCGATGGTCGAGGGAATCGCCGGTCATGACACTGGCTGGCTCGATGAGCATTTTGCTGACAAGCGAGAGCAGGCCGAGTTCGAGGCGGCGAAGGAACGTCGTCTATGGGGTCGCTGATCCTGGACACGTCGGCTGTGATCGGACTGCTGGAGCGAGCCGATCGGAACATCCTCAGAAGTGTCCGAGAATCTGCTGAGCGACCGAAGGTCAGCATCGTCACTTTGGGGGAACTTCACCACGGCGTCGCACGATCTCGGCGCTCTGGTGATTCCGATTCGATCTCGGCTCGCACACGGTCGCTGCGAGCGGCGCAAGCACTCGATGCCTTGCCGATCACGATCGCGATCGCCGAATGCTTCGGAGATTTGAGTGCCGTGACGCCCAGAACTATCGGAATCAACGACAGGTGGATCATTGCTTCTGCCGTTGTCGGAGGCAACACGCTTGTAACGCAGGATGAGGAGTTGGCGGCCATCAATGGTCTGGTCTTTGAGTGGGATCCGCCAAGAATCATTTTCCAACCTGTCGAGCATTCACGCCGACCATCGTCGCTCAAGTGATCCTGCCAAATCGTCACGCCTGACTACAAACCTACAAAATGCCGTATGGCTGAGCATCGAAATGTCTGCGGCGGCACCGACTCGACCGTTATGGGCCGAGTAGGGCTGCGGGTACGACTGCGATGCCGTCGCCTCGTCGGTATGCGTCGGTCCCGGTGGTGATGACGACTGAGTCCAGTAGATCGGGCCCGATCTGGTCGTTGAGCCATGTGAGGTGGCGTACGTCGTGATCGGACACGGTGGCTGACAGTTTGACTTCGATGGCGACTACACGCTGGTCGTCGCGGACAACGATGAGGTCGATTTCGCGTTGGTTGTTCTTTGTTCGCAGGTGCCGCACCTGTGCTTCCGCGGCTTGGGCGTAGACACGGGTGTCGAGTGTGACGAGCGATTCGAACAATGCTCCCAGCAGTGTTCCGTCTCGTGGGACTGGTGGCCCGACATCGTCGCCGGCAAGTAGCGCTTCGA
>JANOTN010000132.1:0-4868 GCA_031416375.1 Ilumatobacteraceae bacterium | reverse complement strand
GTTCACCGACCGCTCTTGCCGACCGGGCGACCGCTCTCGGAATGGGGCCAGGAGAGGTGAGCGAGTTCGTCAGTGTCGACCCGATGCTGCTGGCGATCACGATTGCCCGGACCGGCGAGATCCCTACCGCCGAACTCGGTGACGGATTCACCGAAACGATCGAGCCGCTCGACCAGTTCCGTCTTGTGAAGTCGCTGAGTGCGGAGGCACCATGAGTCGTCGCACACCACCACGTCCGGTACACCGCACAACCCCCCAGGTTCGTCGGGCAGCACCAGTGACTCCAGCAACTCGATCGAAACGGGCGGCACCCTTGTCAGGCCGTCCAGCTCCGCCGACTCGGGCGCGACGAGAGATCTCGTGGCGCCAACCGGTTCGCACGCCTGACCGCACGCATCGCTCAACGACGCACGGATCACGAACTCCGAACAAGCGCCGCGTCGTAGCGCCGCGCCGCGCCGCAGCTCAGCGTGCTGGTTGGTACGCGGTCGGGCGCTCTGAGAATCGCCTTCGAATACTTCTCGTTGTGATCATGGTGGTCCTTGGGGCGGTTTTGTTTAAGGTCGCCAAACTGCAATCAGCGGGTGGTGCCGCGCTGCGTGTCGAGGGAGCCAAGCAGTGGGAGCGAACGACGCCGTTGCCGGCCGATCGAGGCACGATCTTTGACCGCAATGGAGACGAACTGGCGATGTCGATTCCGGCAGCGTCGGTGAGTGTCAATCCGAAGCTCGTGATCGACGAGGCTGGCACTGCCCAAATCTTGGCGTCGATGATCGGACTCGACGAGACCGAGGCGCGCGAGTTGTACGACGCGATGGTCGCCAAGACCTCAGGGTTCGTCTACGTCCGACGCCATATCGACACCGCCCTCGGTGATCAGATCGACGCGCTCTCGCTCACCGGGGTCAATGTCGATTCGGAGGACAAGCGAATCCTCCCAGGAGGCGACACAGGTCGAAGCGTGATCGGTCGCACTGACATCGACGGCGTAGGAACTGCTGGACTGGAATTCCAGTTCGGGGGAGGTGCCGCCGCGGCGGAACAGGGATATGTCGACGTCCTCGCCGGAACGCCAGGGGAGTCGACGCGGGAAGTTGCGCCGAGGGGCCGCTCGATTGCGGGCACGGAACAGGTCACACTGCCACCGGTGCCCGGCGACGATCTGGTACTCACCCTCGATCGGTCGATCCAGTTCGCGACGGAAACGGCACTGCTGAACCGAGTGACTGAACTCTCAGCCAAGTCCGGCACGGTGATCGTGATGGACACCGACACGGGCGACGTCTACGCGATGGCCTCCGTTCGCCGCAACGACGACGGTGTCGTCGAAATTACGTCTGGTAACTATGCCGCCGTCGATGCATACGAGCCGGGTTCGGTCGCCAAGGTCATCACGATTGCGGCCGGTCTTAACGAGAACGCCGTAACCCTCAACTCGTCATTTGTAGTGCCGTGGCGTCGCAAATACGCAGACGATCTGCTGACCGACTCACACGAACACCCTGACAACCTGATGACGGTCGAACAGATCTTCGTCGAGTCGTCGAACATCGGCACCATCGACGTGCAGCAAGCCACCGGTCGCGAGATCCATTGGGACTACATGCGACGGTTTGGGCTTGGGGAGCAAACCGCGCTTGAGTTCCCCGGCGAATCACCTGGAATCTTCAAGCACTGGAAAGATCTGTGGGGTTCGGAGCGTGTGACGGTGGCTTACGGCCAGGGATTGGCGAGCACGTCAATCCAGCTCGCCTCCGCAGTCAACGCGATCGCCAACGACGGAATGTACGTTTCGCCTCGCCTCGTCAAAGCCACGGTCGGCCCCGACGGTGAGGTCACTGAGGCAGCGCCATCGGCTACGCATGAGGTGGTGCGCCCCGAAATCGCCGCCCAGATGCAGTACCTGATGCGCCGCGTTGTCTGCGATCCCAGCGGTACCGGTGAATTGGCGCAACGGGGTATCGACGGTTTCAGTGTCGCCGGCAAGACCGGAACCGGGCTCAAGGCGCAACCCAACGGAACCTACGAGAACGAACTCGGCGAGCGGGTCTATTACGCCAGCTTCGTCGGGTTCTTCCCGGCCGAAGATCCGCAAGTTACCGTGTTGGTGTCGATCGACGAGCCGCCCGCCGGTGATATCAACCGCTTCGGCGGCACGGCCGCAGCCCCGGTTTTTGCCGAACTCGCGCCGACGATCGTCCACGAGCTCAACATCGAGCCGCCTGCGAACACCACGCCGTGCTCATGATGTCGAGCACTCTGGTGGACGCCGTTCCTACCGACCTGTTCGTCCGCCTCGTCGGGGAGATCGGTGATGTGGTCGATCTGACTCACGATTCGCGTCAGGTCGAACCGGGATGGGCATTCGCCTGCGTGGTTGGCGAGCACCAGGATGGGCACCATTATGCAGGTGCCGCCGTGGCATCAAGAGCGTCTGCGCTGATTGTCGATCGGCATCTGGACTTTGACATACCGCAGTTGGTTGTTCGAGACGTGCGGCGTGCAATCGGACCGATTGCGGCGTCGGTTCACGGTCATCCCAGTCAACGACTCACGACGGTCGGAATCACCGGCACGAACGGCAAGACGACGACCACCTTTCTGCTCGGGTCGATTTTGAGGGCAGCCGGCCGGGAGACCCGCGAGATGGGGACGTTGTCAGGCGTGCGCACGACACCGGAAGCCGCTGATCTACAACGCCGTCTCGCTGGATTTGTGACCGCTCAGGTCGACGCTGTCGTGATGGAGGTGTCATCGCACGCGCTGGCACTGCATCGTGTTGACGGGACTCGATTCGACGTCGCCATGTTCACCAATCTTGGCCGTGACCATCTCGATCTTCACGGGTCGATGGAATCCTATTTTCGCGCTAAGGCGTCGCTTTTCATGCCTGATCTCAGTGACGTCGGTGTGACCAATATCGACGATCCCTACGGTCGTCTGCTGCTCGATGTCGCCGCCATCGAAATGATCGGCTTCTCTGAATCCGACGCCTCCGATGTGGTTATTAACGTCGACAGCCTCAGCTTCACCTGGCGTGGCCGACACGTCCGGGTTCCGCTCGGGGGTCGGTTCAACCTGATGAATGCACTTGCCGCGCTGACAATCGCCGACGTGCTTGAAATCGGCGCTGATGCATCGGTGGCCGGGATCGCCGATTGCCCACCAGTGCCCGGTCGATTCGAGGTGGTCAGCGACCCAACCCGGGAGTCGTTCTCGGGGGTTGTCGACTACGCGCACACGCCCGACGGCATACGTGAAGTGCTCGCCGCGGCACGGCTGCTTGCCACCGGCGGTCGCGTGATCGTCGTCTTCGGATGTGGCGGTGGGCGAGACGTCGAAAAGCGTCCCCTGATGGGTTCGGCAGCGGCGGTCGGCGCTGACATCGTGATTGTGACCTCAGACAACCCGCGTCACGAAGATCCGATGGTGATCATCGATGCTGCGGCCGCTGGGGCGAGTACCGCTGCCACACTGATCACCGAGGTCGATCGGCGCGCAGCGATCGAGATCGCACTCCGGCTGGCACGTGCCGGTGATGTCGTCGTGATCGCAGGCAAGGGTCACGAAACCATGCAAACAATCGGTGACAGTGAGCGGCAGTTCGATGACCGTCAAGTTGCGCGAGCGTTGTTGTCGATTCTGGAGGGTCAGTCGTGATTGCCGTAATGATCGCCGGGGCGGTGTCGACGCTGATCTCGCTGTTCGGGACGCGTTACCTGATTGGGTTCTTCCGAACTCGCGGCCGAGGCCAACCGATCCTCGGTAAGGACGACCACGGACCTGAGCACCATATGGTGAAGCAAGGGACGCCGACGATGGGTGGTATCGCCATCATTGTTGCTGCGTTCATTGGCTGGGTGGTTGCCCACGTTCGCGACATCGCCTTCTCTGATCAGGCGATGATTGCCTGGGCGGGTATTTTGGCGATGTCGTTTATGGGCTTCCTCGACGACTTCATCAAGGTTCGCAAACGTCACAACCGAGGAATCTTCTGGAAACAGAAAAGCTACGTGACGATGCTGATGAGCTTCGGTATCGCCTGGTGGATGGTGGCGACGACCGGTATCTCCGAGGAGATCTCGCTCGTGCGGGCCGGCGACCTGAGTCTCGACGTCCCGAGTTTCGTCTGGGTGTTGTGGGCCGGAGCGATTATCTGGGCGACCACCAACGCGGTCAACGTCACTGACGGCCTCGACGGACTGGCCGGTGGTTCTGCGCTGATGGGTTTCGGCGCGTTCATGATCATCGCCTACTGGGCGTTTCGAAATCCGAGCGTCTACGGAGCCGTCGTTAACCCGCTCGACATGGGCGTGATGGCCGCCGGGTTCGCCGGAGCTTGTCTCGGATTTCTGTGGTGGAATGCTGCCCCGGCCCGGATCTTCATGGGCGACGTCGGGGCGCTGGGGATCGGTTCGGCACTGGCACTACTGGCACTCTCTCTCAACACGCACATGCTGCTGATCTTGATCTGCGGGGTCAACGTGATGGAGGCTGGTTCGGTCGCCGTCCAGATGGGTGTCTTTAAGGCTTCTGGGCGGAAGCGACGACTGTTCCGCATGTCTCCGATTCACCACCACTTCGAGCTCAGTGGTTGGCCAGAGACGACTGTCATCATCCGGTTCTGGCTGATCTCAGGAATCTGTGTCGCTTCGGCGCTGGCGATCTTCATTGGCGACTACACGCGTGTCGCTTCGCAGATTGGACCCTGAAGTGAGAACCCTGACGTGAGAACCCTGACGTGAGAACGCTGGTCTACGGCCTACAGATCACGGGGGTGTCGACCGTGCGCGCACTGACGAGGCGTGGGCACCACGTCGTCGTCTGCGATGACACGATCGACCAACCGAAGCGTGCGCTGGCGCACT
>JANOTN010000131.1:0-26910 GCA_031416375.1 Ilumatobacteraceae bacterium | reverse complement strand
CGGCGTTCTGGGCAACCCTGTCGAGTACTCGCAGGGCGACTCGGGCGACACCAGCACCGACACCGCAACCGTCACCGCCACCCGCCTGCTGGGCGAGGGTGTCGACGCCATCATCGGTGCTGCCTCGTCAGGCGTGACGCTGACCGTGATCGACCAGATCACGGCCGCAGGCGTCACGATGTTCAGCCCGGCGAACACGAGCCCTGCGCTATCCAGCTATGACGACAAGGGCCTGTACTTCCGCAACGCACCGCCCGACGGTCTCCAGGGTGCAATTGTGGCGGGTCTCGTGGTTGAAGACGGAAACGCTTCGGCGTACATCCTCAACCTCGACGATTCGTACGGCAACGGCATCGCCGCCGTCGTGGAAGCAGTGCTCGAAGAGTCAGGCGTGACCGTGCTCGGCGTCAAGGCATACGACCCGAGTGCTGCTTCGTTTGACGCAGAAGTCGCCGAAGTTGTCGGCGCCGACCCCGACGCTGTCGTCTTGATCTCGTTCGACGAGGGAAGCCGAATCCTGCGCACCATGGTGGAGCAGGGTGTTGGGCCGACCTCCAAGAACTTCTATGGCACAGACGGCAACATGGGTAACGCACTCGGCGAGAACTTCGACGCCGGTAAGTAATTCCTCCAGGGGGCAGCCCCCGGAAATCCCTGAACACCGAAGCGGCCCCGGGCAACACCCGGGGCCGCTTGGCGTCACGTCCCATCCCGACCACCAGACGCGGCGAGGGAAGCGCCAGCGACGAGTCGCACGGAGGGAGCAGCCAAAGCGAAGCGGCGGCCAGTCCCGACCACCAAGAACAGTCAGCCACCCGAGGCGCGGGCCAAAGTGCCGAGGTAGAGCTCGATCACGTTGGGGTCGGCGAGCAGGTCTCGCCCCTTGCCGGTGTAGGCGTTCTGCCCTTGATCCAGCACGTATCCGCGGTGTACCACCTGTAGGCACCGTCGGGCATTCTGCTCGACCATCAAGATCGCTACACCCTCTTGATTGATCCGCCGACAGCGCACAAACACCTCGTCCTGCAGCACAGGCGAGAGCCCAGCGGAGGGCTCGTCGAGCAACAGCACCCGGGGATCCATCATCAAGGCACGACCCATCGCCACCATCTGCCGTTCGCCGCCCGAGAGCGCGCCGGCCCGCTGAGCGGATCGCTCGCCGAGTCGTGGGAACAGCGTCGTCACATACTCGTATCGGACAGGGAACAGGGACGGGGTGAGGTAACAACCCATCTCAAGGTTTTCCTTGACCGTCAGGCTCGGGAACACGTTCTTGACCTGTGGTACGTAGCCGACTCCAAGTGCAACGAGTTCGTGCGCCATCCGCCCGGTGATGTCGTCTTCGCCTAACGTGATGCGACCACTACGTACCGAGCATTGACCGAGGATCGCCTTCAGCAGGGTTGACTTTCCGGCGCCGTTGGGACCGATGATTCCGACGAATTCGCCTGGGAACACGCTCAGGCTGCAGCCGTTCAGGATGTTCACTTCGGGGATGTAACCGGCAACGAGATCGCTGGCATCGAGCACCGGCACCCTCGTCGCGGTAGGGGCCGGCACCGCAGCACCGATGTCGGCTTCGCTACGTTGCCACTGATCACTCATCGCTCGTCCTCCAACAGGGACTGCCCCTGGTGGGTGCCAAGGTAGGCGTCGATCACGGCTGGGTTCGATGAGATCTGATCGGGCGTACCCTCGGCAATCAGGCGACCTTCGGCCATCACGACCACCCAATCGGAAATGTCGTGCACCATGTCCATGTCGTGCTCGACAAACAGCACCGACATGCCTGCGTCGCGGAGTCCTCTCACGTGTTGGTTGAGGCTCTGCTTGAGCACCGGATTGACGCCTGCCATTGGTTCGTCGAGCATCACCAACGTCGGATTCGTCATCAACGCTCGCGCCATTTCCAGCAGCTTGCGTTGACCTCCTGAGAGCGCACCGGCGTATTCGTCACGCATGTGAGCAAGGTTGAAGCGCGCCAGCAAATCGTCGGCGCGCTGTTCGATCTCCGCCTCCTGTGCCTTCCAGATCATTGGGAACAACCCGTTCCACCATTTTTCGCCACGCTGTCCCGTGGCACCAAGTTTCATGTTCTCGATCACCGGGAGTTTCGTCAAGCTCTTGGTCAACTGGAACGTACGCACCATGCCGAGCGAGGCCATCCGGTGGGGAGCAACACCGACCATCGAGCGTCCGTTGAACGACCAGTCGCCGGTATCAGGGCTATCGAACCCTGTCATCAGATTGAAGAACGTCGTCTTTCCAGCACCGTTCGGCCCGATCAAGGCGGTGATCGAACCCCGCTGAACTTCGAGGTGATCGACGTCGACCGCCAGGATTCCACCGAACCGGCGACTCACGTTGCTCGCCACCAGAATCGGGTCGGGCTTCAAGGCGCCTGGCGTCGGGGCAACGTCTGCGAAGGCGGCTCGGGCGGCGGCCGCGGCCGGAGTCAGTTGGGCGACCGGAGATCCATCAGCGTCCCTCAAAAGCCATCTCCCTTCGGTTGCCGAACAGACCCTGCGGTCGGAAGACCATCAATCCGACGAGTAGTGATCCCATGATGATGTAGACGACCGGTCCGATGCTGGTCGAGTCGATCAGCGTGAAATCGCCAATTCGGACCGGCGAGCCACCGACCCATTCCCTGAGGAAACTATCGACAAATGAATAGATCGCCCAGAACAGCATCGGTCCGACAATTGAGCCCGTCACCTTGGCCACACCGCCAAGCACTAACCCGGTCAGCACGTAGAACGTGAGGTCGCGACTGAAGTTGTCGGGTTGCACGTTTGCCGTGCCGAGCGCCAGCACCATGCCGCCGAATGTCCCGATCACACCGCCGAGGATCAACGACTGCATCTTGTAGCTGTAGATGTTCTTACCAAGGCTGCGCACGGCATCTTCGTCCTCACGGATTGCCTTGAGTACACGCCCCCACGGGCTCTTCATCAGCAACCACACAACCGTTCCGAACAGGGCGACCAGCGACCAGCCAACCATCAACACCCAGAATCGTTGACCGGAGAACTTGAATATCCACACGCCGTACTCGTTGGCTGGCTTTAAGCCAAGGTCGGCACCCACCTTCTGAAACGACTTGGCGAAGTCCTTCAACCCATCGGTGCCTCCAAACACGTCACGAGCCCACACCGAGCGGACAACGAGCCTGACGATCTCGGCAGCTGCAATCGTCACGATTGCCAAGTAGTCCGCCCGCAGCCGAAGCGCAGGCACACCCATCAGCAGGCCGAGGAAGATCGAGTACCCAATTCCGAGTCCAATTCCCCACCACACCGAGATTCCCATCACCGAGACGGTCTGGCCGAGGCCGTAGGCACCGGCCGCCATAAAACCGGCTTGACCGAAGTTGAGCAGTCCCGTGTAGCCGAACTGCACGTTCAAACCGATCGCAGCGATGGCGTAGTAGCACGCGTTGAGACCTACGAACTGAACCATAGTGTTTTCGAGGACTGCCAAGAGATCCATCGTCAGCTCCTTATCCGACTCGCTGAGAGCGGCCAAGAATGCCCTGCGGGCGAACCAGCAGGATCACGATCAACAAAACCAGGGCCGGAACGGTCTTGAGTTCCGTCGGGAAGTTGGGAATCAGGGTCGAAGTTTCGACCATCACCCCGACGACGAACCCGCCCACCAGGGCGCCATAGGCACTACCGAGGCCGCCGAGCGTGATCCCGGCGAACATCAGGAACAGCAGCGATGTGCCCATGTCCCACCCGACTTGCTCGTCGAGGCCGCGGAACACCCCACCCAGCGCAGCCAGGGCACCACCCGCAACCCAGATAATCCGTATTACCTTGGCGCTGTCAATCCCAGTCGCCGACGCCAGGTCGACGTTGTCGCTGACGGCGCGCGTGGCCTTGCCAAGGCGGGTGTATTGCAGCGTCATTGCCACGGCAACCAGCACAACTATGGCGAGGATCGTGACAATCAGATCCCGAGGCGTAATCACCACAGGCCCAATCCTTTTGCCGACCTGGTTGGTGTAGTTCAGGAACGGCTTGTCACGACTGCCGAAACGCCACACATACATGTTCTTCAGGACAATCGACAAGCCGACCGTGATCACCATCTGCGAGATCAGCCCGACCCCGCGCTTTCGCAACTTGGCGAACCCGAAACGGTCGAGCGAATATCCAAAGCCTCCGCCCAGAGCAACCGCGATCGGGGCAGCAATCAGGATGTGAAGGCCGCCATCATTGAGAAAGTAGGCGGCCATTGCCCCGAACGTGACCAACTCACCGTGGGCGAAGTTGGTCAAGCCTGTCGTTCCAAAAATCAGCGAGAGACCAACCGAACACATCGCGATCACCAGCCCAAGACGAATGCCATCGGCGATTCGTTGCGAGACACGGTCGACATCGGACTGAATAGCACTCTGGCTTTGTCCAGTGAAAAAGTTGACAACCTTCTTGTTCGTGATGAAAGACTCTGCTGAGACCGCTTGTTCAGCAGTCGCATTGGCGGCAAGCGCAAGATCGTCAGGCAGGGTCGACTCGTCGAGCTTGATCACGTAGTTGGCTTTACCCGGAACGACAATCAGGGCAATCCCTTTGGCATCGGTGACCGCCGAGCCGACTTCGCTACCGGCTTCGTCAAGGACCGTGATCGTCACTCCCTGTACAGGTTGATTGTCAGCCTTGCCATCGGCGTCGCGGACCTGGTCCTTGACTTGGGCCTGAATCGAAATCTCTGCATCTTGAGCGGATGCAGACTGTCCGCTGAACACGATCACCAGCAACGCGAACAGGCCGCATACTACTCTCAGCGTGGTCACTCCACGGTTCGGGTGGTGGTCTTGACACCAGGCGGGCTGCTGCATTGGGCGGCATTATAGACGCGTCAGGGGATTGCGCTAAGTGACAGCCACTTCGACAGCGCGTGTGTCGAGCACGACGAGGGTGGAGACGAGCATCACGGCGGTTGCTCCGGCGACGTGGATACCGACCAGCAGTGCGGGCACTTCATTGAAGTACTGGATGTAGCCAACCACCGCTTGGAGCATCCCGACTAAGATCCACGTCGAGATCACATTGGCCAGCGCCCGTTGATCTTCAGCGTGTTTCCGGATTCGCCAGGCGATCACGAGTGCGACGGCAATAGCCAACATCACCGCGATGCCATGTAGTCGGGCGACTGCAGGAATTGACACGTTGAGCCGTTCGGCGTCCTCGTCGCCGGCGTGCGGGCCGGCGCCGGTCACGATCGTCCCGGTAAAGACAGCCACGCACGTCAAGCCAAACAGCACTCGTGTTAGGTGTTTGGTGGGCTCTGTGACGGCCGACCGAAGGACCGCACCATCCGGTTCGCCTGCCCGACGAACCAACACCGTGGCAACCACGATCAGCGCCATCGACAGCAGCAGGTGACTCTGAATGACCATCGGGTGCAGGTGGACCTTGACCGAGACCCCGCCAATCAACGCATTGGCGACCACACCGGCCACCAACCACCACGACAGCGCCGTGAGATCACGTCGCCGCGGGACGCGAACGAGCGACGCCAGGACGGCGATGATGACCGCCACACCAACCACCCCGGTGAACAGCCGGTTGATCTGTTCGATTGCGGCATGTTTCGACGAAACGTCAATAAGTTTGGTGCTGTTGCAGCGCGGCCAGTCGTCGCACCCGAGACCGCTGTTGGTCAGTCTGACGGCGGCACCCGACACGATGATGATCGCCAGAGAAACCAGCCCGCCCACTGCGATCCGTCGATACTGCGGCGGCGAAATCTGCATACGACGACGCAGCCTACGAACCAAACCCCACCGAACTGTCTGCTTCAATACGGAGGGAGCAGCCAAAGCGAAGCGGAGGCCGGTCGCGACCGCTAGTGCGTCCGATGTTGCGTGGGGACGTGCTCCAGATTCGACAAGGATTTGAGGCTGAAGGTGAACCCGCCGTGGACGGGAACCGCCACGAGGCGAGTGACCGAAGCGTGGCCGAGCAGGAAACGCTCCCACTCCCAGGGCGTCGGGTCGAATCCGAGCAGATGACCAATTGTGACGGCATTCGTGCCACCGTGCGCAACCAGAGCGATCCGAAGGCCAGGATCAGCGATCCTCCAATGGGCGATCTCGTGCTCGACTCGTGCCGCTCCACGCGCTTCGAGGAATGCCGCTGCGCCGACGTGGATCCGATCGTTGAACTCGCGAGCCGATTCACCGCCGACCAAGCCGTGCCAACGGTCGTCCACCGGTCGTTCTCGCAGTTCGCGATACAGCGCTTCTGAATGCTCGGCGGGCGTGCCGTGCCAATCTGGATCACGAATCTCCTCGAGCCACGGCTCAACGGCCTCGTCGCGGCCGAGCGCTCGAAGTAATGGCTCCGCGGTCTGGCGGGCGCGGGTCAGCGGCGAAACAAGCACTTCGTCGAAGTGTTCACCGGCAAGTGCCTGCGCCATCCAATCGGCCTGCCGATGACCCAGTTCGGTGAGTGGCGGGTCGGCAACATTGAGGCCATCTCGCACCCATTCGGGTTGACCATGTCGAATTAGGACGATCTCCACGTTGGCGACGGTACTCTCCCGGAGCGTGACCGACCCGTCCAAACAACAATCCCCAGGGACGTCGTATGGACATCGATCGGGCTGGTTTCCCGACCCGATCAGGCGTCACGAGCATCGTTACTTCAATGGTGTGACCTGGACCGCAGACGTTGCCGATGGCGGACATCGATTCGTCGACCCACTCGGCACCTCGCCCAACTCCCGTCAATCCGGTTCGGCGGAATCCGGCACCACCGGCAACCGGATCGCAACCGCCGCCCTCATATGCGGCCTGGTCGGCGGCTTCGTTGCCTGGATGCCTTTCGTCGTGGCGATCGGAGTAGTGCTTGGTGTGCTTGCGATCGTCTTCGGTATCAAAGGGCTTCGCCGATCCCGCGTCGTCGGCCTCGGTCGCGGGTTTGCCATCACTGGGATTACGAGCGGCGCTGTTGCACTCGCACTCTCAATCGTGGGCGTCGTCTTGTCAGTCAAAGTGTTGACGGAGTTCACTAACTTCATTGAGCCCGGCCCGGTCACTGCCGAGGTCACGTCGTGTGAAATGACTGACTCCTCGATTGTGGTCAGCGGTCAACTCATCAACCTGAGCGATGAGCGTCGTGGCTATACCGTGTACGGGTGGGTGACATCACCGCTCGACGAACGCCACGCCGACATGGCGTCCGAAATCGCCGCAGTTCCGCCCAACGAGACAGTGCCCTTCACATTGCAGCGCCTTCGGATCGGAGCGGCCGGCTCCTGCGAGGCCGAGGTCGACGTGCAAGGCCCGACGCCGTATGGGATCAAGATTCAGCGAATCGAGGACTGACATGAACAAACGCAACCTACTGAGAGTCCTGTTCGCGATCGGTGTCGCCCTATTCATCACCTTCTGGGCGTGGGCGTTGTTCTTCGCCTCAAAAGAAGCTGTCAACCGGATCGGCGACCGCGGTTGGGCAGAGCGCGCACAGGGCATTTGCGAGCAGTCACGCGCCGATCTTGAGGCGATCGCCGACTACCGGACGATCGTCGATGTCAGCCCGGAACTGATTGGTGAACGCGCTGACCTCGTCGACCGGTCAACCGACATCCTGGAAGCAATGCTCAATGCGACCGTTGCCGTTCAGCCGACCGACGAGAAGGGGCTCGCCATCGTGCCAAAGTGGGAGACGGAGTACCGGACCTTCCTGAGCGACCGACACAACTACGCCACCCAGCTCCGCGACTCCGGACAGAACCTGGCCTTCTACGAAACCGAGGTCGGTGGCTTGCCGATCAGTGAACGGCTCGAGACCTTTGCTGGTGACAATGAAATGCCTGCCTGCGCGCCACCTCGCGATCTGAGCCGGTAGTTACTCGTTCGTTCGCTTGATCACCTTGGCTGGAGCGCCCACCGCAACGCTGTAGTCGGGAATTACGCCAGTCACCACGCTGTTGGCACCGATCACCACATTGCGACCGATCTGCGCGCCAGGCAGCACCACGGTGCCGTGCCCAAGCCACGAGCCATCACCGATCGACACCGGACGCTCCGTTTGTGTCTGTTGCGAGATGGGCCGATTCGGATCGTCATACCCGTGATTTTGATCGGTGATGTACACGTGATGGCCGGTCCAGACATCGTTGCCGATCTCGATTGCAAGATGTCCAACGATCCCACTGCCGCGCCCGATCAGGCAGCGATCACCGATTTTCACCACCGGGTTGGTCACACATTCCTGACCCGGAACCATGCCGGCTGCCAGCGAAACGTAGGGGCCGATCATCGTTCCGGAACCGATCTGAATGTAACGCTCGTTCATGATCGTGTTCGGCGGAAAGCAAATCACGCTGCGCTGTCCAAACGCGCCGAATCGACGGCCACGCTTGGTGTCCGGGCCGATCGCCGCCCACAACAGCGCCGTCTCTCGGCCGCGGTGAATCAACTCACCAATTCCGCTCTTGACGCGGCCCATCAGCCGTACCCGTGCCGTGTTCGGGAAGTCAGGATCGGTCAGCACGTCGCGCACGCTACCTGTCGGCTGACTACGGTCGGCAAGGTGGCCACAACGATTCAACAACAGCCGACGGACCCCTTCCAAACCGGGTCACTGACGAATGTCGATGGTGTACTTGTCGGACATCACCAGCGGAGTGGCCGCGGCTGGCAGACCGGCACGACTGCTGTGATCGTTCCGAACGGCGCAGTCGCCGCCGTGGATGTACGCGGCGGCGGCCCGGGGACCCGTGAGACCGATGCACTCGACGCCCGCAACCTCGTCGACCGAATCCATGCCATCTGCCTCACCGGCGGGAGCGCGTACGGGCTGGCCGCCGCGGATGGCGTGATGGCGTATCTCGAACATCGACAGCTCGGGGTTCCCGTCGGGCCGCACCCGTACGAGGTCGTGCCGGTCGTACCGACAGCCGTGATCTTTGATCTCGGTCGCGGTGGCTCTTTTGCCAATCGGCCGGGGCCTGCGTTTGGCGAACGCGCCGCCCGTTCAGCGTGTGCTGGCGGTGTTCGGCGCGGAGCGGTCGGTGCGGGCACGGGTGCTCGTGCAGGAGGGTTGCAGGGCGGAGTTGGAATGGCATCGACGACACTCAAACTCGGCGGAACGGTTATCACGATCTCTGCAATCGCCGTCGTGAACGCATCGGGCAGCGTGATCGACCCAACTTCCGGGCTTCCTTGGCAATCTCACGGATTTCTCCGTAAACCGACTGGTGACGAACGTCGCGCTCTGGCGATCGCAACTGCACCCGCCGTTCCACCCCCGCTCAACACGACGATCGGGATTGTCGCCACCGACGCCAACCTGAGTCGACCCGAAACCGGTCGGCTTGCGCAGTCAGCACATGACGGGCTCGCCCGAGCGATCCGACCGGCACATTCGCTGATGGACGGAGACACGATCTTCGGCCTCGCTACGACACAACGCGATCTCCCGGCGACCAGCAACGGGATCCTCCGTGACGCAATGTCGCGCGCCGCGCTCCTCAATCAGTTGTTCGCAGCGTCGGCAGATGTGTTTGCGGCCGCCTGCACCGATGCCGTACTGACCGCCCGGACGATTGGGGTCGCACCCGCATATCGCGACGTGTGTCCTTCAGCGTTCAGAGCGCTCGCCACGTAGCCTGCGACGTGATGGAGGTCTTCGATACCCCGGCAGCGATGCGGGCATGGTCAAGTTCGCAACGGTCGGTGGGACGCACCGTGGCCGTCGTTCCGACGATGGGTGCCCTCCATGACGGTCACCTCGCGTTGGTGCGCAACGCCCGCTCACGCGCCGATGTCGTGATCGTGACGATTTTCGTCAATCCGTTGCAGTTCAATCAATCGACCGATTTTGATCGCTACCCGCGACCAATCGACGACGATCTGGTTGCCTGCGATCAGGCCGGTGTCGATGCCGTCTATGCCCCCACGGCTGCGACGATGTACCCGCCAAGCTTCCAGACACACGTTGCGCCGGGGGATCTCGCCGATCGGCTCGAAGGCACGATGCGGCCGGGCCACTTTGAGGGTGTCACCACGGTCGTCGCCAAGTTGTTTGGCGCAACGATTCCGGATGTGGCAAATTTTGGTCAGAAGGATTTTCAACAGCTGGCGATCATCCGCCAGATGGTCGCCGATCTGGACTTGGGGATCGAGATTGTCGGTCTGCCAATTGTCCGAGAACCTGACGGGCTGGCCAAGTCAAGCCGCAACCTACGGTTGTCGCCAGATGACCGCCGTGCGGCGCCGGTGATCTCACGGGCCCTCGAAGCAGCACAACAGGCCTTCAACTGTGGCGAGCGGGATGCCAACGTTCTCAAACAGGTCGTCGTCGAGTTCATCGAAGCTGAGCCACGCGCCAAGGTGGAGTACGTCGAACTGGTCGACGTTGAAACGTTGATCCCCGTCAGCCGAGTCGACACAGCGGTCGTGATACTGACTGCCGCCTGGTTCGGCGACGTGCGTTTGATCGACAACCGCGTGATTCACGAGGCTGCTGTCGAAAGGCGACTCAACGTCGTCTAGTACACCCGTCAATACGATCACCATCACGACCCCGTTGAAGATCGCGTGGGCGATGATTGTCGGACCAAGTCGGCGAGCCAGGAACGCCGAAATCCCGAACGCAATTCCGACTCCGGAGAGCACGATAGTCAGGCCGATGTTGCCGACACCGCGCACCGGATCGACGTGGGCGAGCCCAAACAAAACGCCCTGTAATCCGATCGCTAACGCCGGATGCATACGACTGAGAAATCCGCGCATGACCAGCCCACGAAACACGAGTTCCTCAACGAGCGGCGCGGCTACCACGGCGGCGATCACGGTCGCCACGAGGTAGGCACGATCTGCACCAAAATCGGAGGCCTGATCGACGTTGCTGCTGATCGGAACCTTGAGCACCAACACGAGGGCAGCCAACACCATTTGTGTTCCGACCGCCGCCATCCAGGTCAAGGGACCCCAGCCGAAATCGCTCCACTCGAAGCGCCATCCGACACGTGACAACTTCCCAGATCCCCACCGGCGACGCACATACCAGCCCCACACCAATGACGGCCCGTATCCCAGCGCAACCAGAATCACGATGTACGACAACACGGGCCAGTCAAAGTCGACGAGCACTTCGACCAGCAACTTGGCGGCAACCAAGGAAACAACCAACACGACGAGCGCTCCGAGCGCGGCCCCGAGTGGTAGATCCGGGTGCTCTTCGCGTCTCGCGAATGTTGGCGTGACAGGGGACGCAACAGACGACCAGCAACGACCGTCGAAGTAGCGTTGTCCATAGCCAGAGGGGTCCGGATACCAACCTGCCGGCGGAGTCGTAGGAGGGGGAAGCGGGCTCATCGTGCTGCTGGACTGCCGATTGGGTTGATCAATGTCCTAGCGTACGCGCGTGCAACTGATTGCGGGACGCTCCCTCTGGTCAGATACGTTACCCGACGCTGATCGGGCATCGGGTGGGTTGCTGATGGGTGACACCGATGCCGACGTGGTGATCGTAGGGGCCGGGCTGACAGGGCTCTGGACCGCTTATGGATTGTTGCGTCGAGACCCGTCGTCGCGTGTTGTCCTGGTTGAACGTGAAACGATCGGATTCGGTGCCAGCAGCCGTAACGGCGGATGGTGCTCTGCGATGCTACCGATGAGCATGCCCCAGATGTCGAAGCGACACGGCGAATCGGCGGCCCGACGGATGCAAGCGGCGATGCATCAGACCGTTCTCGATGTTGGCGCGTTTGCGACCGAACACGGAATTGATTGCGGTTACCAACGCGGCGGAACGATCCGTCTGGCACGAAACAAACCGCAGATCGAGCGTCTTCGCCACGACATCGACGAGTACCACCGGTTCGGATTCGATGACGACGACTACCGTTGGATCGGTGCCGACGAGGCGCGCACGATCTGTGCGGCCACCGACGTACTCGGCGCAAAGTTCACTCCTCATTGTGCTGCGCTCAATCCGATCCGATTGACGCATGGCGTCGCAGGCGTCGTGCTGTCGATGGGCGCTCGCATCTACGAGCACACCACGGTGACCGAAATCGGCGAGCGGCAGGTCACCACTGACCGTGGAGTAATCAAAGCTGACGTCGTCGTGCGGGCCACGGAGGGCTACACCAGCACGCTCCCTGGTGCCCGTCGGGCGTTACTTCCGATCTACTCCCTGATGATCGCCACCGAACCGTTGAGCGACGCACAATGGGACGAGATTGGATTGACGGCGCGGCCGACGTTTTCCGATGCGCGTAACCTGATCATCTACGGGCAACGGACAGCCGACGGCAGAATCGCATTTGGCGGGCGAGGCGCGCCATACCATTTCGGCTCCAAAGTTCGCCCACAGTTCGACACCGACAGCCGTGTTCAAGACCTCCTCACGCACAGCCTGCGAGAGCTGTTTCCGATCCTCGCCAATACTCAGGTCACACATCATTGGGGCGGTGTGCTGGCGGCAGCCCGAGACTGGAACTGTGCGGTGCGATTCGATCGCGCCACCGGGTTCGCAACGGCCGGAGGCTATGTCGGCGACGGATTGGCGACCACATATCTCGCCGGGCACACCTTGGCAGCGCTGATCACCGACTCGACCGACGACGGGGACCGCGAACTCGTTCGGCTTCCGTGGGTCGGGCAACAATCACGATCCTGGGAGCCGGAACCGTTGCGCTGGATTGGGGTCAACTTAGCGCGGACCGGGGCGGTTCGGGCCGACCAGGTTGAGGAACGAACGGGGCATCGCAGCCGTCTCTGGGGTGCTGTCATCGATGCCGTGCTCAGACACTGACCGGTCGGCAAGCACGTCGGCAAGCACGTCGGCAAGCACGTCGGGAAACGCGTCGGGAAACTTTGATGCGTGCACCCATGTCTCAAAGAACTCGTCCAAGTCAAGGTCGCTCACCAGTTCCATCACAGCGTGAAATTCGTCTGTCGAAGCAGACGAATCGAGATAGGTCGCCACCCACTGCTGGAGCCCAGCGAAGAACGCTTCGTCCCCAATCGTCCTCCGGAGTGCGTGCAGCGCAACCGCTCCGCCGTCATACGCGACCTGACCAAACAATTGATCGGGTTGCGACAGCGGCCAGCCAAACGCCGGAAGCGCCGCAAGCGTACCTTCGGCGAACGAATCAAGTTGATCGAGACCAACGTGGTCAGCCCACAGCCATTGCGCATAGGTCGCGAAACCTTCGTTGAGCCAAATGTCGTCCCACGTGGCAGGCGACACTGCGTCACCAAACCATTGATGCGCCAGTTCGTGGGCGAGTAGCATGTGCTGGGCGTAACCGAGCGAACCATCGAGATCTGATGCACTGAACAATGACAGGCCTTGCGTTTCCATCGCCAGACTCGGAATCGAGTCAGTGATCGCAACCCCGTAGCGATCAAATGGATACTGGCCAAACAGATCTGCGAAGAACGTCAACTGCCGGTCGGTCACATCAAGATAAGCGTCCAGCGAATCTCGACGATCTGACAGCACCACGTGGTTGAGCGTGACGCCAGACTCGGAAATCCCTGCATCGACCATGTCGTACTCTCCGATCAGCATAGTGATCAGATAGGACGCCATCGGTTCGGTCTGTTCCCATCGCCACGTCGTTGATCCATCGGCATTCGGATGAGAATCGACGAGTTCCCCGTTGGTAATCGCTTCAAGACCATTCGGCACGACAATCTCAAACGTCCATGTCGCCTTGTCAGTCGGATGATCACTGATCGGCAGCCAAGTACTCGTCCCGTTTGGCTCGTTCACCGCCCATGTTCCGCCGTCGGATGCAAACAAACCCGCCGCGTCCGGACTCCACTCTCCGTCAAGCGCCACCGATTCGAACTCGACAACGGTCTCGAACAGTGATCCGAGTGGCATGACTGCGGCGAGCGAAATCGTCAACTCGCGGTCCGTGTTGGCGAACTCCGTCTCGTGTCCATTCACCGAGACATCGTGAATCGACAGTTCGTCGGCGTCGAACGAGATACGGTCTGTCGCCGCACGAAAACTCCCGCGCGCTGTCACGGAGCCAGATAGTCGATGCCCGTCAGGTTCGTATGAGAACTTGACGAAGTAGTCCGCTACATCGATATCGGCTGACCCCAATTCCGGATAACGACGATCGCCGACCGACGCGGAGCGTGAGATCACCTCATCCACCGTGGGCACTGAGGTTGAGGGCAACGTAGAGTGCGACGTCTCGGTACCAGTCGCTGTCGGGAGAGTTCCTGACGGAGTGCTGGTCGACGTCGCCGACGGACGCGACCGCACGATCACGGGAGACCCCGGTGGTCCACAGCCAACCGCCGCCACCAGCGCCACGATCCCAATCACAACAACTCGCTGCATGTCGCCGACCATACCGAACCACACTCGCAAGGTTTCTTCAAGAACGTCAAGCGGCCGCGGGCCTACGCCGATGACTCAGGCGTGATCGATGAGAACACCCTTCCTCGCGCACCCCGCCATCGCGGATTCCGCTCGCTCGGCCGAGCTGTTGTCGTCACGGCTCTTCTGAGCGGCACCGTCGGTACTCTCGCTGGCGGTTCGACCGCACACGCTGTGGCCAACGATGACTGGTTGGGAATCGTCAACACGTACCGAGCCATGTCGGGCTTGGCTCCGGTCAGCGCCAATCCGACCTGGTCGGCCGAGGCCCAAGCGCACTCCTGCTACATGCTCGACAATGGGATCACGCACGACGAAATCCCCGGTCGCCCCGGGTATACGTCCGGCGGCGACATCGCAGGAAACAACGGAAACGTGGCAGTCAGCAGTTCGATCAGCGCCTCGCCACGCAATCACATCGATCTCTGGATGACCGGTCCGTTTCACGCGATCGGAATTCTGCGTCACAATCTCACTGCCAGCGGATTCGGTCTGTGCGCCAACGGCAGCACGCCGACGCCATGGCACTCCGGGGGCACCCTTGACGTGCTCCGTGGTCTTGATTCGAGTCAGCCGCGACCATCATCTCCGATCGTGTTTCCCGGCAATGGTGCGACAGTTGCTTTGACCAGCTTCATCACGGAGACTCCGAACCCGATGACGCTTTGCGGATGGAGCGGTAGCGCTGGATTGCCATTGATCGCCATGATGCCGAATCGCGTTTCGTCGGCAAACGCCACGATTTCAGGCCCTAACGGCCCAGTCGCGACCTGCGTGCTTCACGAGGGCAACACTGGCGGCGACGCCACAGCCCGTGCGATCCTCGGTGCCGACAACGCCGTCATTGTGATGCCGCGCGATGTGCTCGCCGATGGGACCTACACCGTAACCGTCAACTCGAATGGAGGCGATGTCACCTGGTCCTTCAACGTCGACCACAACGCCCCACTCGACGTACGCCCACCTGACGTACCCGACACGGCACCAACCGCCCCACCTGGTCGATTCGATTCGGTCCAACCCTTCCGCCACGTCGACAGTCGGCAGGGTCTCGGTGCCGTTCGGCTCCGAGCAGGTCAGATCACTGAAGTCATGGTCGCCACGAGCGACGTGGCAGCGGTGAGCGCTAATTTTGTTGCCGTCGATGCGTCAGATCACGGTTACCTCACGACGTACAACTGCATGACCCAGGTTCCGACGGTCAGCACGATCAACTACGCGCCGGGTGCGGCGATTGCCAACCAGGCCGTGGTTCCATTGCAAAACGGGAAAATGTGTCTGTACTCGCGTGCGTCGGTTGACGTGGTGATCGATATCAACGGGTACTACCGCTCGTCAGGTGGTGCCGGGTTCGTCCCGGTGACACCCGTCCGTTTATACGATTCGCGCGACCCTGGCAATACAATTCTTGTCCCCGGTAGTGAGCATCGACTGACCGTTACCAACGTCTCGCCAGGTGCGCCTGCCGACGCCGTTGCGGTCGCCCTCAATGCAACAGTTGTACTCCCCGACTCCCCTGGCTACCTCCAGGTGTACCCGTGCGGCGGATCCGAAGCGCATGTGATCTCGAACATCAACTTCCAGGCTGGAGACGTGCGACCGAACGCCGTCGTAACCGCCGTATCCGACAGCGGTGAGATCTGTATCAGGTCGATCTCAACGGTCGACGTGGTGATCGACTTCGCCGGGTACTTCGTCCAGGATGGCGGCTACGACCTCGTCCCACTTGATCCGATTCGAATTTTCGACAGTCGGTCCGGATACGCCGAGCTGAATCCCGTCACTGGCGGCAATCCGGTGTTTGGTGGACAGGTGATCACCGTTCAGGTCGCTGGGCAGCGCGGTGTTCCAACCGATGCGAAGGCGGTGTCTGTCAACCTGACAGCGACTAACGCTGCAAATGGATCGTTTCTGACGGCTTATCCGTGCGGTGAGCGACCGACTGCGTCGAACGTCAACATTCTCCCGAATCAGGCCGCCGTCGCCAACGCCGCGATGGTCAAGCTGAGTTCGAGCGGAACCTTGTGTATCTATGCCCTGACCGACACTCACGTGATCATCGACATCAACGGCGCCTGGCTGTAGTCACCGCTCACAGCCGACTAGCGGTGCAGATCGCAGTCGTCGATATGCGCCCGGTAGCGCACGGTGTAAACGCTGTCTCCTGACAGGATTCCGCCTCTCGCCAGCAGGCGTCCAGCTTCCCAGTTGGAGAGACCCAACTCCGGGGCGTTCAGGGCGTATTGGCCGTCGACCCATCGAGTCAACCCGTCCCCGACGAACGGGGCATCAACCATCTCATAGAACTCGTCGTGGGCTGTCCTCGACTCGCTGATCAGCGTTGCGACAAAACGAGGACTCAACCGGTTGTATAGCACCGCAGCCTCAGCGACCGTGTCAACCACGTGCAGGCTGACTTCGGGCGAGTTCTCCCACTCCCATTCCTCACCTAACCCACTAATTTCAAGATCGCTCACGCGGATGCCATCCTCGAGTCTGTCGGGTTTGAGAAGTTTGGCGGCCTGCGGCGTCACATGAAGGTGGCCATTTGTGCCTCGGCGATCGGCTGCCTCACGCAGCGAATCGAGGAACTCGGGGATCAACTCAGTCGCACGCTGACCAACGATGCAACAAACGTTGAGCGAGTTACATACCTTTCGGTCGAGCGAATGCAGCACCGATGACCGGAACCTAACGGCGTCCGCATCGGGTGCCGCCACCATCCACGCTCCGCCGGTTCCGTGCAGGCTGACCGGCACTCCCGCGTGACGCGCTACAGCGCCCAGTTGTGCGACCGCTGGCCCCGAGCCACGGGCAACAGCCAACGACAGGCGATCATCAGCAAACAACGCCCACCCCGCAGCATGCGCCGCCGAGGCAACGAGTTGAACGGTGCCAGCGGGGAGACCTGAGGCAGTCAGAGCCGGGGTGAGCGCAGATTCGACAATCGCCTGGGCCGTGCCGAGCGCGTCGGAGCCAATTCGAAAGACGACAGTGTTCCCGGTTCGAACGACTCCGGCGGCATCGGCGAACACGTTGGGTCGCCCCTCGAACACGAATCCGACGACCCCTAGCGGGGCGCGGACTGCATCGACATGCCACCCCCGGTGACGAACCGTTCGTTCCACGAGGCCACGACCCCCGGGCATCGCAGCCCAGCCCCTCAGGCCGGCCACCATGTCAGCCCGCATCGTGTCGGACAGCTCGAGCCGGGTCGTCGATCGGTTTCGAGCACGTGCCCGAATCACGTCAGCGGTGTTGGCCGTCGCGATCGGTGCGAAGCACGTGTCATCCTCAAGGTGATCCGCAAAGGTGTTGAAGAACTTGGTGATCTGTTCATCGGAACATTGCGACAACGCGGTGAATGCCTCCAAGGCAGCAGAGACGGCGGCCGATGCCAGCACGTACTCCGATTCGGGAATGTGGAGCAACGCTCCCGACGTCGGATCGACGATGATCCAATCCCCCGATCGGAACGCCAACGCGATCTCGGCAGGAACGATCGCGACTCGATTGCCCCCGTAGATGATCTGCTGCCCTTCGTGTAGCTCGATCAGCTCATTGGGGGCGGCCATGGACGTGGAGCGTACGCTCGGGCAATGGTATCCCCCAACGACTCACCGGATCGCTTGTATTTCCGCCAACTGCTCTCGGGGCGCGACTTCGCGGTCGGCGATCAAATGGCAACCCAAATGGTCAACTTCGTGTACGCCATCGGTGACCGGCTCACGGGCGAGTGCGTGTTGGTCGACCCGGCATACGACCCGGCTGGGCTGATCGAAACGGTGCAAGCCGATGGGATGAAAGTGGTTGGGGTCTTGGCGAGCCACTACCACGCTGACCACATTGGTGGTTCGATCATGGGCTACAACATTTCGGGTGTCGCAGACCTGCTCGGCCACATCTCATGCCCCGTACACGTACAACGTGACGAGGTTCCGTGGGTCACTCGCACGTCCGGGGTCTCGGAGACGGATCTGGTCGCCCATGATTCCGGTGACGTTGTCCGTGTTGGCGAGATCGAAATTCAGCTGATGCATACACCCGGTCATACACCCGGCAGCCAGTGCTTTCTCGTTGACCGCAAACTGGTTTCCGGCGACACCCTGTTCCTGGACGGTTGTGGGCGGACCGATCTACCCGGCAGCGACCCAGCGCTGATGATCCAGAGTCTGAGCAGGCTCGCCAAAGTCGACGACGACATCGTGCTCTACCCAGGTCATCGATACTCGGTCGCCTCAAGCGCCACGATGGGTTCAGTGAAAGGCTCGAACTACATCTTCCAACAGGTCCTCGGCGAATAAGGCAGCCCCCGCCGGAGGTGATCCGCGTTGGGTAACCACGAGCCGATTTCGCTGCACCGAGTTCCCGGAGCGCACCTTCTACGCCGCGAGACAGTCTAGCGAGACCTCATACGTGACCCTGAATGACATCAAGACTGCATCACGCTTGACATATCACCTTGACATGCTTGACATACAGCTCAACGTAGGTACGATATGAGCATGACAACGACCACTGCATTGAGGCGCAACAAGGTCAGCAACGACACGTTCACCGACGTCGTGGTAGCGGCGCTTCGCCGCCGCCTGCGGGAGGTCGCCTCGAACGCCGATGCTCCCCTGGCGGATATCTTCGGACTCCCCGAGATTCTCGCCGCTCGCGTCGCTGCAGTCGTGCCTGCACCGTCTGTGTGGGCCACGACGATCGGACCGGTCTATCGGCAGGCGACTCTGGCCCTTGCATGCGGGCACAGTCGCCAGGCAATCTCGGACCTCATCAAGCGACGCCGCCTGCTCGCGCTGACCACCAAAGACGGCCATGTCGTGATCCCGGCGTTCCAGCTCGGAGAGGATCTGCGCCCGTTGAACGGGATCGGTGAAATCCTGCAAATTCTCACCCCCGATGTCGTCGATGAATGGACCCTCGCGTCCTGGCTGACCGCCCGCCACGACCAACTCGACGGAAAGAGCGTCATCGAACACCTCGCCGCAAGCGGACAACCGGCACAGGCCTGCGCTATCGCCGAAGCTGCCAAGCGGCGCTGGTCAGCGTGACCCGCCAACGCGTTGTCCAGAAAGCCCCACCCGACGAGCTGGACGGATTCCCGGAACGGATCCATGACGGCATCGTGTTTCGAGCGGCCCGGGTGTCACCGTGGTGGTTCTGCAACTGCGGTCACTGCCGGTTCGACCTCGAGGCCGCCGGCACAGGGCAGGGCACGCTGTATGCGGGCACGGACGAGATCACCGGTGTTCTCGAGACGATCGGACCGGAACTGATCGGACGGACGATCGCCCGTGGGTTCCTCGATAACCGGACCGTGTGGGGCCTCGCATACGACCGGCCAGTCTTCATCGCCGATCTCACCGCTGACGAGGCAGTCGGGTTCGGCGTCACCAACGAGTTGTCGACAATGGTGCCATATGGCATCCCGCAACTGTGGGCTGACGCCTTCGAACAGCACGGCTTGGACGGGATCTCGTACCGCACCCGGTTCAACACCGGTGCTGAAGCCACCGGTGTCGCCCTCTTCGATGTCGCCGGCGATCACACTGACTGGCCGGCATCACGGGTGCGGGGTATGAACGACTCGGTGATGGTCACCGAACTCAACCGACGTCACGTCACCGTTGAAGATCCGCCAGCCCTGGTGGCGCTGACGGTGCTGTAGAGCGGTACCGCCCTCCGAGGAACTTAGGGAGCGACGGTTACGTAACGGTCGATGACTGGCGGGTTGATTGGTAGTGCTTGATGGTGCGGGTCAAACCGTCGCGCAACGTGACTTGCGGTTCCCAACCGAGCGCTCGGCGTGCGAGTTCGATGTCGGGACACCGCAGTTGCGGGTCATCCGAGGGCAATGATCGGTATTCGACTACCGACGCCGATCCGGTCAGTTCCAACACGAGGTCGGCGAGTTGACGTACTGTCACTTCGTGAGGATTGCCGATGTTGACGGGGCCAGCCATATCACCGTCGAGCAGCGCCAGAAGACCTCTCACCTCATCGTCGACATAGCAAAAGCTGCGAGTTTGCGAACCATCGCCGTACAAGGTCAGCGGGCGGCCATCGAGCGCTTGATTGATCAGATTCGTCACGACGCGACCATCATCGGGCTGCATCCGCGGGCCGTACGTGTTGAAAATTCTGGCTATTCGAACGTCGAGGCCGTACGTGCGGGCGTAGGCCATCGTCAGTGCCTCGGCGAATCGCTTGGCTTCGTCGTAGACCGACCGTTCGCCAATCGAGTTGACGTTGCCCCAGTACGACTCGGGCTGCGGATGCACGAGCGGATCGCCGTACACCTCGCTCGTCGACGCCAGGAAGAACCGTGCCGAATCACGGCGAGCAATCTCAAGTAACGCTCGTGTTCCGATACTGCCGACGTCGAGCGTTTCGATCGGGCGAGCGAGATAAGCCGGTGGCGAAGCGGGGCTGGCGAGATTCATCACGCGATCGAAACGCTCGTCGGCAAGCGATGATCGAAACGTCGGGTCTGTGACATCCAGCAGAACGAAACGGTAGGCGTCGTTTCCAGAGTGGCATTCGACATGTTCAACCACGCCGGTTGACAGGTCATCGACGCAGACCACTCGGTCGCCACGTTCGAGTAGCCGATCGACGAGGTGCGAACCGATGAATCCGGCGCCGCCGGCAACCAGCACGGTTCCCATCAGCGACGGCCGACTCCGTCGTACGTGAGCCCGGCGCGCTTCACCGCGGCCGGATCGAGCAGGTTTCTGGTGTCGACGATCGCATTCCCAGCCATCCGTTGAGCGACGCTGCCCAAATCTAGGTCAACGAACTCGGGCCATTCGGTGAGGACCACCACGACATCAACGCCCGCAACTGCCGCGAGCGCGTCACGGTGGGGAACGAGATCGCCGAGGCGTTGACTCTGGACCCGATCAAGCCCCACGGCGGTCGTCGGATCGTAAGCCGATACGACCGCACCAAGCGCACGCAGACGTTTGATGATTCCCAAGCTGGGGGACTCTCGCAGGTCGTCCGTACCAGCCTTGAAGGTCAAACCCAAGGCGGCGACTCGAACCCCCTCAAGCGGCCGATCACCGACCAGGTCCTTGCCCACTGCTTCGGCAACTTTGCGGATCATCCGATCGCGCTGCTCCTCATTGACTTCGATAACGCCGCGCATCATGGCGAAGTCGTAACCGTGTTGCCTGGCGATGCTGACGAGCGCCCGTGAATCCTTGGGAAAGCAACTCCCGCCCCAGCCCGGCCCAGGGCGCAGGAAGGCGCGTCCGATGCGACTGTCCGATCCGATCCCTTCAACCACATCATGCACATCAGCACCGACGGCTTCGCACAGGGCCGCGACCGCATTCGCGAAAGAAATCTTCATCGCCAGGAAACCATTGGCGGCGTACTTGATGGTCTCGGCCGATGCAGCGTCGGTGACTAATACCTCGGTGCCGAGAGAGCTGTAGAGCTCGGCGACACGATCAGCGGCGATACGGTCATCGCAGCCGATCACGACCCGATCAGGGTTGAGGAAGTCATGGACGGCTGTGCCTTCGCGGAGGAACTCGGGGTTCGAGACGACTCGCACATCGTCACGCTGCAAGACGCGCTCAACCACTCGCGCCGACCCGACAGGCACTGTCGACTTGTTCACGACAATCGCCCCCGGCTTCAGCACTGGGCCGATTTCAGTGGCGGCCTGTTCGATGTATGACAGATCAGCGCTGCCATCGTCATCCTGCGGCGTCGGGACGCACAAGAACACGACGTCCGCTACGACCGCCGCCTGCGCAGCGCCGACGACAAATCTCAGGTTGCCCGTTGCGACCGCGGCGTGCACGATCTCGGTCAGTCCCGCTTCGACGATTGGGATCTCGCCCGCCGTCAGACGGGCGATCTTGTCAGCGTCGATATCGGCACACACCACCTCAAATCCGAGGTGGGCAAAACACGCTCCAGTCGTCAACCCGACGTATCCGGTGCCCACGATACCGAGCACGGGGGGTTTCGTAGCGAGATCAGTTGACATCGGACGGGAGGCTACCCGACCACCCGATGCACCAGTGCTTGATGGCTGTCATGACATGATGGCCGCCATGTTCGGGGTGCTGACCAGCGGGGTGGGAGCGATCGACTTGATTGGCCTCCCCGACCGCCCTGATACTTCGATGCTCGTCATCGCCGCTCTCTTTGCGCTCCTCGGCGGCGGGTTACATGCGTGGGCGGAACGTTCAACGAGACCCCGTACGGGCGTCGGCGAGAGCGACCATCGACCACTGCCACTCGGCGCTCACGGCATCGAACCACCCGCCGTGGTTGCGTTGTTGACAAACGGCTTTGACGTCCCAATCAGCGCCGTCACTGCGACCGTGCTCGATCTGGCTGCCAGGCGTTGGATCACGTTGGCAACTGTCGATGACGAACTGGTTGTCGTGACCACCGGCGCTGGTGCATCCGGTGATGCACTCAAACCGTTCGAGCAACAGGTTCTCAATCACGTCGCTGCGCGGGCGTTCAACGGAGTTTCGTCTGCGGGCACGTTGGAGCTATCGCATCACCGTTTGGACTGGCGCTGGAGACTTCGCTTCGCTCGCAACGTCGCACAGCAGTCCGTCGACTTGGGGTTCACCAAGCGTCGCTACGGTGCCACCACGGTTGCCGCGTCGGCGGTTTGCGCGGCGATTGCCATCATCGCCTGCCTCCTAGCGATTCGGAACGGGACGCAGGTCGACATTGCGGAGTCGTGGAAGTCACGGACGGTTTGGCTCGGAGTGTTCGTCGGCGCTTGTCTCCTCGGCTGGCGCACGATCGAGCGGGCGGTCGGGGCGGCGCAACTGCCGACCGATGCGGGCGTCGATCGGTCAGCGTCATGGTTGGGGTACCGCAGACGGCTTGCCGCCCGGATTCCGACCGATGCAACCGTGCTCGCCAACGCGTCGCAGCAGGTCACACTTGCGCACGCCGCAGTGATGGGCGTCGCCACCCATATTCTCGATGAGCTTCCGGTGGCTCCCGAGGATCATCGGTCTGCGTGGTCCGAAGCCGGCGATGCGCCTCATCTGGTTCGGGTGCGGTACCCGATCCGACCCGGCTACGGGCAACATCCCTGGAGAGTTGGTGTGGCGGGTATCGTCGTTTTCCTGGCGGCCCGGTGGGTCCAAGCGTTCCTCGATCGCGTCGCTGAGGGCGAGGCACTCACATCACTGTTGCAGAAGGCTCCAGGTCAAATTGATCTGATTAAGTCGATCGCCGACGTGCTCGCGGTGCTGTGCTGGATACCGATCCTCTGGGCAACGTGGGCGGTCGTTGCCGGAGTTGTTGATTCGGTCGCGACCCGAGAGCGAATCGGGTTCGTGGTGAGGGCTCGACGACCCGCCGCCGTGATCCGCTACGCGTCGATAATTCGACCATTTTCTGAACGCGACCGATTCTCGACGTACATCGCGGTCGACGACGGAAAGCGTCGATCCGTTACGGCGTGGCTCGCCAATGAGCGGACTGCCGCCCCTCAAGGTGCACAAGCCCGAGTTAGGGCGACTCCCCTACTCGGATATGTGCGCTCATCCGAACCGGTTGGTACCGGAACCCGCACCGCCGACTCGTAGCACCAGTGCATACAGACTCGTCGTGGCTGTCATGTACAGCGTGCGCCGACCGGCTCCGCCGAAGACCACATTGGCACATGGCTCCGGGAGCACAACCGTTCCGAGCAGGGTGCCATCAGGGTCATAGCAGTAGACACCTTCGCCGCCGCTCGTCCAGATCCGGCCGGCTTCGTCGAGCCGGAGCCCGTCGAACAAACCGACCGGACACGTTGCCCACAACTCGCCTACGCCCACCACCGCTCCGTCGCACACGTCGTAGCGCCGAATGTTTCTCGGACCATCAGTGACGTGAGTCCATCCTGTGTCAACGACGTAGAGCGATGACTCATCGAGCGAGAACGCCAATCCGTTCGGTCGGACCATGTCGGTGATCATTGCCGCAACGGAACCTGAAGCCGGATCGACTCGGTACACATTGCTGGACCCGATCTCGCTGTCGGCTGGATACCCCTCGGCGTCGCTGTCTATCCCGTACGTCGGATCGGTAAACCACACCGCCCCGTCGGAGGCGACCACGACATCATTCGGGCTATTGAGTCGCTTCCCATCAAACCGATCGGCGATGACGGTCCGCGACCCATCGACCTCGAACCGCACCACCGATCGAGTTCCGTGTTCGCAGGCCAGCACGCGATCGTCAAGATCCAAGGTATGCCCGTTGCAGAAGTTGGCTGGTTGGTCGAGCACGACGACCGAGCCATCGGCCGGGGTGTAGCACAGCCGACGATTCTGACGCACGTCGCTCCACCACAGCCCGTCACGAGTCGGCAGGTAGACCGGACCCTCCGCCCACGTGCAGCCACCGGCGAGGTGGTGCAGCATCGCCTCCGGCTCGATCAGGGCCAGAAAGCGCTCGTCATACGTTTGGTAGCTGGCAGGAGCCGGCGGGCGAACGGACACGCTTACCATCGTGGCGACATTCTGGCAGCCAACCTGGCAGCCATTGTGCACTCTGGTCTGGTTTCGTCCAGACTGTCGGCTATGACGCCGGACTCCCGTCAAACGATTGTTGCGCTTGACCTGGAGGGCGTGCTCGTACCAGAAATCTGGATCGCAGTGGCGGAGCGGACGGGGATCGATGCGCTGCGACGTACGACACGCGAGGAACCCGACTACGACGTGCTGATGAAGGGTCGACTCCAGATCCTTGACGAGCATCGCCTCACGATGTCGATGATTTCTGACGTGATCGGCGGGCTGGCACCAGTCGCAGGAGCCAGGGAGTTCCTCGACGATCTCCGGTTGCGTACACAGGTGATCATCCTGTCCGACACGTTTGAGCAGTTCGCCGCTCCGTTTATGCAGCAACTCGGTATGCCTGCGATCTTCTGTCATCGGTTAGTCGTCGAGAACGACCGGATCGTCGACTATAGGTTGCGTCAGAGAGACCAAAAACGGCACGCCGTGGATGCCTTCCACGCCCTCAACTACCGCGTGATCGCGGCCGGTGATTCGTACAACGACACAGCCATGTTGGGTGCTTCAGATCGCGGGATACTCTTCCGTGCGCCTCCCAAGTTGCAGGTCGAGTTCTCGCAATTTGCTGCGGTCGACGAGTTCAGCGAGCTGCGCAAACTGATCCTTGAAGCAATCTGAACCGTGGAATTTCTCGGGGCGGGCGTCCGCTCGGGGGGTGACGACGATCCGCTGCCAGACTGAACAGATGTCAGCCGCTGTACACAACGAAGCCTTCTTCACGTCATCTGACGGTTTGAGCCTGTACCGACAGAGTTGGCTCCCTCACGGTGAGCCACGCGCTGTCGTGACGATTCTTCATGGACTTGGCGAGCATTCGGGGCGATACGCCCACGTCGCGACCGCGTTGGTCGACGCTGAATACGCCGTGCACGCTATGGACCACCGTGGCCATGGCAAGTCCGATGGGAAACGTGCGTATCTCAAGTCGTACGACGAGTTGATGACCGACCTGGTGCAGTTCCGTGGGCTGATCGAACCAGAACATCCGGGCAAACCGCTGGTGCTGTTCGGGCACAGCATGGGCGGAAACCTCGCTGTCGGTCACGCGCTCGACCATCAGGCCGGGCTCGCAGGGCTCGTGCTGAGTGGACCGGCACTCAAGGTCGGCGATGATTTCTCCGCAATCCAGCTCAAGATCTTTGGTCTGATGGGCAAGTTGCTGCCTGGCTTTCGACCGCAGGCCCTGAGTGCCGATTCGATCAGCCGCGATCCAGCCGTGGTCGCTGCCTATCGAAACGACCCGCTGGTGTTCACCGGCAAGATCACGGCCGGGCTTGGTGCCGCACTGATCGACGCGATGGGCACGTTCCCGGCGCGGTATAACGAGTTCCGGCTTCCGTTGCTGCTGATGCACGGCACCGAGGACAAATTGACCAACATCGATGGCACCCGTGAACTCGAATCGGCCGCCACGAACGCAACGGTCACCGCGCACTACTACGACGGGCTATTCCACGAGATCTTCAACGAGCCAGAGCAGCAGCAGGTGATTGGCGACCTGCTTGCCTGGCTCGATGCCACTCTGGAATGAGGTCTCCAGACCAGCATTCTCGTGACTTGCGATCCGGGCTGATCGGTACGGCGATCGCCGTGTCGGCGTGGGGGTTCTCCGGGATCCTGATCAAGTCGATCGACATGGGGGCGGTGCCGATCGCCTTCTGGCGGTTCTCGGTGTACGCCGCGATCCTCGCCGCCTGGACCCGATACCGCGGTGACCGAGTCAATCTTGCTGTCCTGCGTTTGTCAGCGCCGGGAGGGCTTTGCCTCAGCGCTGACGTGCTGCTGTTCGTCACGGCGATCAAGCTCACGACCGTCGTGAACGCCACCACGATTGGTGCGATGCAACCATTGATCGTCGGCGTATTCGCCTCCCGAATGTTTGGTGAGAAGGTCAGGCGACCGGAGATCCTGGCCGCTCTCGTGGCGATTGTGGCGGTCGTCACGATCGTGATTGAGTCGGCCGGAACGCCGAA
>JANOTN010000130.1:0-19718 GCA_031416375.1 Ilumatobacteraceae bacterium | reverse complement strand
GCGACTCCCACGACAACGATGGCCGCAGCCACTGCGAGCACACGGTGCGACGGAGCTGACGACTCCAGGTCTGACCTCAACGTCATGACGTCGGGAACGAACGCTCCAGGGTCGTTGATCGGGGTCGAGTCAGCGATGCGCGCGAGGGCATCGGGGAGGCGCTCTTCGAGTTTCATGACAGTTCCTTTCGCAGAACGCGCAGCGCCCGGGCGTGACGGGATTTGACGGTGCCAGGTCGGCACCCAAGGGCGTTGGCGATGTCGGCCTCGGACATGCCGAGCCAGTACCGCAACACAACAACCGCCCTTTGGTCGTAGGGCAACCGACGTAACGCGTCGTCGAGCTCACGTTCGAACGGCGGAAGGGACGCTGGCGCGGGACCGTGTCGGACCATTCGCAAGGCGGCTCGCTGCTGCGACGTGTGCCAACTCCGACAGACATTGACCGTGATCGTTCGCAGCAGCGCAGCGGGATGTTCCACACGGTCACCCTGCCGATACAGGCGAACGAACGCTTCTTGCGCCAGGTCGTCGGCGACGTCGGGTACACCGGTCAGCATCCGGGCCAGTCTGACCATGGCCGGATACTCGTCGCGGTAGACGCGCTGGAACCGTCTCTCGGTGTCGTTGGCGTCATCAGCCCTCAACACAATCGCGGTCTCGGTTCATCGACACGAACATCATCTCTCATACCTGTATCGACCTCACCGCGGGGGCCAAGGTTCCACCAGATTCTGATCAACCGCCCCGGGGTCCCTCACGCCGACGGGACCGATCGAAGCGTCCAGCGCGAACCGAACTGCACCGGATGAACCAGCGCGGGAACCGCAGTTGAAGCACGCGATCCCCATCATCGCCGTCACCCAAGTCGGTCACGACACGCCCGGACGGGCCTGCTACCAGCGCCGTCAAACCGAAGGCAAACCCGCAATGAAGCGCTGAGCGCGCTTAAGCGCAGGATCTGCGACACCATCTGGCGACAGCTCCAGATCGACGCCACCTCGAGCCTTGATGGTGGGCCCGGGACGACAATCAGGCAGGGACGCGGAAAGGCAGGTATGGATGGCGTTTCGTTCAGACGGGAACGACCTCGACGAGCCCGTGAAGGGCGCGAAAATCATCCGGGTTGCGGGTGTAGAGCGGGAGACCGACTGAGCATGCGGTCGCCGCAATGAGAAGATCCACGGCTCGCGCCCCGCGGGCCTTACGGCCCGCCCCAACGACAGCCGCATAGACACGGCCGTAGGCGCGCGCCGCCTCTGCATCGAACGGCAGTGGGTCGAAGACTGCCTCGGCGCGCTGCAGCCGGTCCTGTCGGCGCGCTCGCTCGTCCGGGTCCTGGGTGGCGTGGGGGCCGGCCGCGAGCTCGGCCATGGTGATGGCACTCACCGCCGCCTCAATGGGGAGTCGCACTGGGTCGAGGTGTTCAAGGTCGATGACGACCGACGTGTCGAGCAGGCCGCGTGGCCGACGGGGATCAGCCACGAGGTTCGGAGTCCTGTGTCGCGATCTGATCAAGGTCGGCGCGGAAGCTGTCGCTGTCGACGGCTGGTGCGTTGCGGAACATCGCAATGACCGTGTCAACGGAAACGAAGCGATGGCGTCGCAGCGGAGTCAGTTCCCCCACGGGGGTGCCACTGCGCGTGACGATGAACGTTTCCCCCTGATCGAGGCGACGCATAATGTCGCCGCTGTTGTTGCGGAGCTCCCGCTGGGTGATTGTCTGAGCCATAGCCTTACCGTAGCACCATGTGCTACGGTAAGGCAACGGTCCGCCCAGATCACCTGACTATCTACAGGTATGGCGCGCCGGGCATCCAGGTTCCGTCGTGAAGTGACGGTCGATCGCACAAGCCGCTGGGACCGGGTCGTGGCCGTCGGACTGGGGCTACTCACCCCAGCGGGTACCCATACTATCGGTGGTTGCAATACCCCCTGGGGGTAGTATGCTACATGTACCCGATTGGGTATCCGGGTCGGTATCCATCGACCGGATCGATCAACGCAGGAGAATCTCGTGAGTGTTGCGTCGTTCAATGTTGTCGGTATGAGCTGCGGCCATTGTGTCTCGTCCGTGACATCGGAGGTGTCGAAGTTGCACGGCGTGACGAACGTCGATGTCGACCTCGAGACCGGATCTGTCACGGTTGAATCGGAGCAGCCTGTTGATCCCGAAGAGTTTGCGGCGGCGATCGATGAGGCAGGCTTCGCGGTAGCTCTGTGAGAACGTCATCGAGACTGGGCGTTTTCGGTCTCGGCGTGGCTGCTGTGTTCAGCCTCGCCGCGGCTGTCGGCGCCGGTCTCGACCCGATCGATGTCGGGGCGTCGCCGGATCATTCCTCCATGCCATCCGACACTGGTGTGTCGTCGGACACCGACAACGGTGCAGAGGTTGTCGAGTTGTCGGGGCTGACGGTCGCCGCCGACGGATACCGGTTTGTCACCGACATCACCACCGTCGCGGCAAACACGCCTTCGAGGTTCGCATTCCGCATCGTGGACAGCGACGATTCGGCTCTCACTGAGTTCGACACATTGCACGAGCGACAACTGCATCTGATCGTGCTGTCGCGCAATATGGTCGAGTATCTCCACCTCCACCCACTGATGGACGCAGACGGTACGTGGCGCGTCGATCTTCCCGGCTTGAACCCCGGCTCGTATCGGGTCTACGCAGACTTCAAACCGAACGGTTCGGATCGGATCACATTGGCGACAGATCTTGCGGTACCGGGCCTCGTCGAGCCGTTCGACATCCCCAAAGCATCGCCGCGCGCAGACATCGACGGTTTCACCGTGTCACTGTTGGGAGACCAAGGGGTCGGCGAAAGCACGCTTACATTCGACGTCACGCTGAACGCCACCGCTGTCGTGACCGAGCCCTATCTGGGAGCGGCCGGTCACCTCGTCGTGATCCGCCAGGGAGACCTCGGGTATCTGCACGTACATCAGCTCGACGGCGGGAGCGGACCTGTCCGGTTCGCAGCGGAGTTTCCGACACCGGGCACGTACCGACTCTTCTATGAATTCTCGTACGACGGAATCGTCCGCACTGCGTCGTTCACCGTCGAGGTCGCAGCCTTGAACTCGACCACCAATGATTCATCCATGTCCGGCATGTCCGGGAATCATGAAAGCGATTCGGCGTGAGTATCAAGATCTCAGAACCCGTCACGAATCAGGTGCAGCTCGACATCGGCGGGATGACCTGCGCATCGTGCGCAGCGCGGATCGAGAAGCGTCTCAACAAACTCGACGGCGTGACGGCTTCGGTCAACTACTCGACCGAGAAGGCCAAGATCGTCATCACCGATGACTCGCTTACCGCTGCGGACATGATCGCCCAGATCGAAGGTGCCGGCTACACCGCGGTCGTTCAGCGGCCTGCCGACGCTGCGCGGCCCACGGACGCCGTCGCCGCTGCCGATGATCCCACGCGAGCGCTGCGGCATCGGCTCGTCCTGTCGGCGATTCTGTCCCTGCCGGTGGTGCTGCTCGCGATGGTGCCGGCGCTGCAGTTCGATTCCTGGCAGTGGTTGTCGCTCACGCTCGCAGCACCCGTGGTGATGTGGGGTGCATGGCCGTTCCATCGCGCCGCCTGGGCCAATCTTCGCCACGGTACGGCGACGATGGACACCTTGATCTCGGTCGGCACCTTGGCTGCGCTCGGATGGTCGTTGTACGCGCTGTTCCTCGGAGACGCCGGCGATCCTGGGCTGCGTCACGGGTTCTCCTTGACACCGAAACGCGGGATGGGCTCGAGCCAGATCTACCTCGAGGTCGCAGCAGGAGTGGCCGTGTTCATCCTGGCCGGTCGCTACTTCGAAGCGCGAGCCAAACGTCGGTCCGGCGCTGCGCTGCGGGCCCTGCTGGAGCTGGGCGCCAAGGACGTCGCCGTACTTCGCGACGGGGGAGAGGTGAGGATTCCGATCGACGAACTCGTCGTCGGTGACCGATTCGTCGTCCGCCCCGGCGAGAAGGTCGCAACCGACGGCGTCGTCGAAGACGGCACATCGGCAATCGACGCGTCATTGCTGACCGGGGAACCGGTGCCCGTCGAGGTCGGTCCCGGTGACAACGTTGCAGGGGCAACCGTGAACGCCGGTGGACGATTGTTGGTGGTTGCCACCCGAGTCGGTGCCGACACCGCTCTGGCCCAGATTGCACGGCTCGTCGAGGACGCCCAGACAGGGAAAGCGCAGGTCCAGCGACTCGCCGATCGAGTGTCGGCGATCTTCGTCCCCGTGGTGATCCTGATCGCCGCGGCGACGCTCGGGTTCTGGCTGACCGCGTCCGCAACCGACAACGCGGCGATGGCGTTCACCGCTGCCGTGGCGGTGCTGATCATCGCCTGCCCATGCGCCCTCGGACTGGCGACACCGACTGCGCTGATGGTCGGAACTGGTCGCGGCGCTCAACTCGGAATCCTGATCAAAGGGCCAGAGGTGCTCGAGTCCACCCGACGCGTCGACACGATCGTGCTCGACAAGACCGGCACCGTCACGACAGGCCGGATGGCGCTCATCGACGTCGTTCCGACGTCCGCTGCTTCCGTTGGCGATGTGCTGTTCTTCGCCGGTTCGCTGGAAGACGCTTCTGAACATCCGATCGCGATCGCGATCGCGGCTGGTGCCCGCGATCGCGGCGCGACTATTGCGCCTGTCGAGTCGTTCGGCAATACCGAGGGGCTCGGCGTCCAGGGTGTCGTCGATGGTCATGCTGTCGTGGTTGGACGTGAGCGCTTTCTCGCCGACTGGTCGTTACCCCTCGGCGACGAATTGCTGGCTGCACGTGATGCAGCCGAAGCCGCCGGACGGACCCCGGTGTTCGTCGGATGGGACGGTGAGGCCCGAGGCATGCTGGTCGTTGCCGACACGGTGAAAGAGACCTCGGCCGACGCCATCGCGGGGCTCCGCGACCTCGGTCTTCACCCGGTCCTGCTGACCGGAGACAACACACGCGCCGCCCATGCAGTCGCTGCCCAGGTCGGTATCGATGAGGTGATCGCCGAAGTGCTTCCGGCCGACAAGGTCGAGGTGATCCGGCGTTTGCAATCAGAAGGACGTGTCGTGGCGATGGTCGGCGACGGCGTCAACGACGCAGCCGCTCTCGCTCAAGCCGATCTCGGTCTGGCGATGGGAACCGGCACCGACGCGGCGATCGAGGCGAGCGACCTGACGCTCGTGCGTGGCGATCTACGCGCAGCCGTCGATGCGATCCGCCTCTCACGACGGACGCTCACCACGATCAAGGGCAACCTGTTCTGGGCATTCGCCTACAACGTCGCCGCCCTCCCGTTGGCCGCCGCCGGGCTCCTCAATCCGATGGTGGCCGGTGCCGCGATGGCATTCTCAAGCGTCTTCGTCGTCTCCAACAGCCTGCGCCTACGACGCTTCAAATCGATCAGTTGACGAGCATTTCACCAACCAAGGAGGTTGACCCATGGCAGCGTACGACATGCAAAAGACCGACATCGCCAAGCGGCTCGCCCGGATCGAGGGGCAGGTGCGCGGTATCGCCCGGATGGTCGACGAAGACCGGTACTGCATCGACATCCTCGACCAGGTCTCGGCGATCACGAAGGCGCTGCAACAAGTATCACTCGGCCTCCTGCACGACCACCTCGAGCACTGTGTCGTCGATGCCGTTCATGCCGGCGGGCCACAAGCGCAGGTGAAGATCGACGAGGCCACCTCAGCGATCGCCCGCCTGATGAGAAGCTGAAGTGGCCGATGGTGAGGTGTCGGCTACGGGAAGCCGGAGGCGCTTGAGGAGCAGCGCGTTGACGGCGACGATGAGGCTGGAGCCTGACATCGAGAGCGCCGCAATTTCCGGTCGGAGCACGAGGCCGAAGGCCGGTTCGAACACGCCGGCGGCGATCGGCAGCGCGATCGCGTTGTAGCCGATCGCCCAGCCGAGGTTCTGGCGCATCTTGCGGAGTGTTCCGCGGCCGATCCGCAGTGCGATGGCGACATCGAGTGGATCGGAGCGCATCAGGACGACGTCGGCGGTTTCGATGGCGACGTCGGTGCCGGCTCCGATGGCGATGCCGAGGTCGGCTTGGGCGAGAGCTGGGGCGTCGTTGACGCCGTCGCCGACCATCGCCACGCGTCGCCCCGAGGCTTGGAGTTCAGCGATCTTGGCGGCTTTGTCTCCGGGGAGGACTTCGGCGATGACGGTGTCGATGCCGAGTTGTCCGGCGATGCGGCGGGCGGTTGCTTCGTTGTCACCGGTGAGCATCACGACTTGGGCGCCGAGTTCGTGTAGGGCGGTCACTGTGGCTGCGGCGGTTGGGCGGGCGGCGTCGGCGATGCCGATCAGGGCGACCGCGCGTCCGTCGATCGCGACTGCGACTGCGGTGCGTCCGCCGTTGGCAATCGCGTCTCGACGCTCGGCGAGACCGGTCAGGTCGACGCCTTCGCGTTCGAACAGGCGGCGGTTGCCGACTGCGACTTTGTGGCCGTCGACGGTTGCGACGGCTCCGTGGCCTGGCACGTTTTCGAACGCTGTCACTGCTGACTGCGCGATGCCGTGCTCGTGGGCGTACCGCACGACGGCCTCGGCGAGGGGATGTTCCGACTCGCGTTCGACGGCAGCAACGAGTCGCAGCATTTCGTTCTCGTCGAATCCGTCGACGACGACCTCTGTGACCTCGGGCTCGCCTTTGGTGAGGGTGCCCGTCTTGTCCATCACGACGGTATCGATCCGGGCCGCCGACTCGATCCCGGTGGCATGCTTGAACAGCACACCCCGGCCGGCACCGAGACCGGTACCGACCATGATCGCCGTCGGTGTCGCCAATCCGAGCGCGTCGGGACAGGTGACCACGACCACCGTGATCGCGAACAGCAACGCCTCCGAAGCGGAACGTCCAGCGAGCAAGGTCCACACCGCGAAGGTGAGGGTGCCGCCGATCAAGGCGACGAATACGAGCCAGAACGCGGCACGGTCGGCGAGCCGCTGCCCTGGTGCCTTCGAGTTCTGGGCGTTCTGGACCAGTTGAACGATCTGCGCCAACGCGGTGTCGGAGCCGACCTTGGTGGCCCGGACTCTCAGGCTGCCGTTCGTGTTGATCGTGGCACCGATTACTGCGACGCCCGGCAATTTGTGGACGGGCAGGCTTTCGCCGGTGACCATCGATTCGTCGATGTCGCTCTCGCCCTGCTCGACGACACCATCGACCGGGACCTTGGCACCAGGCCGAACGAGGAGCAGATCACCCGCTTGCACCTCTGCTGTGGGCACTTCCACCGGATCGCCGTGGCGGATCACCACCGCCATCGGCGGGGCGAGGTCGAGCAGCTTGCGGATCGCGTCGCTGGCACCACCTCTGGCCCGCATCTCGAACCAGTGGCCGAGCAGCACGAACGCGGCGAGCACCGTGGCGGCCTCGTAAAAGACCTCACCTCCGCCGGTGAGGGTGACCCCGAGCGAGTACAGCCACCCTGTGCCGACGCCGACGGCGACCAACACCATCATGTCGAGGGTGCGGGCCCGCAAGGCCCGGACGGCGCCATCGAAGAAGATCCAGGCCGACCAGAACACGACCGGCAGCGACAAGATCAGTTGGAACACGTCGTCGCGTAGCCCGAACGGCGCGACCACGTCGAATCCGAGGACGTCACGCCCGATCTGCGACCACAACAGGATCGGAATCGAGAATAGGGCGGCGACCAAGAACCGGTTACGCATGTCCTTGACCATGGCGGCCATCGACATGCCCGAACCGTGGCTTCCGTGACCCATCATCTCGTGCGGAGATCGCGCAGCCACCTCATCGCGTCCGTCGTGGCCCTCGTGGCCGCCATGCTCATGGCCGACGGGCTCGTCGTGCCTGGGCTCGATCAGCGGATCGCAGATGTGCGAAGGCACTGACTGACCGCGACAGTGGTACCCGCAGTCGCGCACCCAGTTGCGCAGATCGACCACCGTGGTGACAGCCGGATCGTATGTGATCGTCGCTGTCTGAGCGACAGGGTTGGCGTCGACGCCGAACACACCGGGACGACGACCCAGCACCGCCTCAACAACCTTCATCTCGCTGGCCCACCGCTGACCGCCGACCTCGATGATGATGGTTGTGGCGGGCGGCGACTTGTGTTCGTGATTGTGTTCGTGATTGTGTTCGTGCTCGTGGACCATCGGGGACTCCCTGGACCGGACCGAAATGGTGATCGAATCGGTTTCCGCTGCGACCCTACGTGCAACGGCCGTTACCCGCATCCGTAGATGAGCCCACTCCGCGACGGCTCTGTTGTGGCTATCCCGAAGACGTGCCGGGTGCGAGTCAAGTTTCGAAGCCAGTCGTCGAGCTGAGACGCACGCGGCGGAATTGGAGGCCGTACGAGTGGGTCATCGACGATCGAGTCTCGCCAACTCAACCGCCTTCTTACTGTTGACCGCAGCTGGTAGGTTGCGAGTTCACTGGCTGCTGTCGGTGGTCGGTAGCTTGTTCGCGAATGCATCTTTGACTCGTTCGATGGTTGCGTCGTCGAGGTTGGCGTAGACAAGTTCGGCACCGGTGAACCTGGCTGCTTCGGCGACGAGCGCGTCCCGATCGAGGTCTTCGACAAGCAGGGCAACGGTGGCGGTACGAGGCTGGACGGCATCCCTGAACCAGTTGACCCACTCATCGGGAACGCCGAGGTCCATCACCTTGGCGGTGACGACGCCCGCACCCGCACCAACGGCCAGTCCTGCGATCCAGCCGACTGGTCCCCCGAGAATGAGTCCGAACAGTCCGGCCCATATCGCACCCGACAGCGCCGAGCGCGCTGGCGTGGGATCGATCGTTTCGTGTACGACCGTCTGACCGGAGTCGTCCTTGACAACGGTGACGGCGTCTTTGAGCTTCAGTTTTCCGGCCGCCGCGAGGCCGCTCGCGGCGACGAGGAACTCTTGGGCGCGGAAGGCGTTCTCGAACGAGATTCCCACCAATGTCTGAGAGATGTTGGGCTCATTCGATTGGTGCATGTGCACATGGTAACGGTCAACGGTTGAGGCACAGTTCACATCCGTATGAACCTACGGTTGTGTTGCGGGCTTCTACGTGGGATAGGGCGCTGATCGACTGGGTGCGTGTGGTGACGCGCCTCGGCCGTCAGCGTGGCTCGACGCTGGTCGGTTCAACCGCCGCCACTTCTACGGGATCGCCGAAGTCGAAATGCGTAGCAGTTGCGGATGCCACGCTCGACGATCGGGTTCAAGATGAGAACACCAAGAAGAGGTCTTGGTCACCGACGAAGGAGCGACACATGGCTGGCGAAGATGGCAACTGCTGCTGCAACCGCGACGATCGACACGACAAGCACGATCATCACGGCGAAGGCAGTCAAGCACCTCAGGCTCCGGTGGCTAGCGAGTCTGCAGGTTGCTGCGGCGGCGCGGCTCAGAATGAGGGCACGTCACGGTCCAACGGGCACGCCCAACACGCCGAGAGCGCACGGAGCGCATCATGAACACGATGGGACGTCCCCCTATGCGCGTTACAGCGCAGCCCCCGCGCGACACGACCGGCGGAATCACCGGTTCCGGGCATCGCAGTCAACCGAGACTGTCCGTCAACATCACACCGGTCGAGCGAGGAGGCCGAATCGCGATCGGACTCGCCGCCGTCATCGTCGGTGTGGCGCTGGTCATTTCGGCCGGTTCTGCGCTGGCGGTCGTTCTCGAAGTACTCCTCATCGTTGCGGGACTCGATCTCGTAGTCACCGGCGCGCTTGGGCATTGCCCGCTGTATCAGTATCTGGGGCACACGCCGACGTCGCTTGTGGGTCGGCATGACTAACAGCCCCACTCAACCTGTCCGGCCTCCACCCCCCGGAGGTCGGCGACAGGGCCGCGGCGGGCACGGGTTTCCGATGATTGCCTGCTGACTCCCGAGGCGACCTGTGAACTCCGCTTCGCCGCCGATGGCCCAGTTGCAGGGACTGTCACGCTCAAGATCGACGGTCTCCCCGAACCCGTCACCGTGACCTGGGATGTCGGGAGCTGACCCGATGACCATCAATTGCTCGACATAGACACCAACATGGAGGTTGTGATGCACTACGGAAACTGGAATGACGGCTGGGGCTCCTGGTGGTGGATGGCAGTCATGATGATCGTGTTCTGGGGTGGGCTGATCTGGATTGCGGTCATGCTCACCCGACGCGGCAATCACACCACGAATCCGCAAACCCCCACAATGGTCCCGCCGCCAGCACCCATCCGGCAGGCCCCAGACGAGATTCTTGCCGAGCGCTTCGCCCGCGGTGAGATCGAATCCGACGACTACCACCAACGCCTCGACGCCATGCGGCGCGGCCAGGCGGTTGCGAACGAGCAAAGGGTAGACGCCCCGAAAACATAATGTGAACCGGCATCGGCCGGACGACGCATCCGGCGTTGTTACGACGCGATGTAAGAGCTACTCTTATTTCGTCATGAAACTGAAACAATTGGTTGGCGGTAACTGCTTCAGGTCGTTTCCCGTTCGCGCCGCGCTGATCATTGGGCTTGTGGCGGCAATCGCGCCAACTCGGGCAGCCTCGGCCTCTGACTCGAATCTCTCCTCAGAGCAGGTCGCGGCTGAGATCCTCCGAGTGCAAGGGATCGCTGATCAAACTGCCGAACGGTGGTCTGACGCGCACGCACGATCGGATGATCTCGCAAGTGAGCTGACCTCGGCGGAGAATCAGCTCGCGGAGACAACCGCCCAGTACACGCAGCTCGAGGATGACCTGACCGAAATCGCCGTAGGCCAGTTCACCGGGGCATCGAACAACTCGATGTTGTTCCTGTTCGCTGATCCGAACGAGGGTATGCAGGCGAGCACATTGCGAAGCATCGCCGTAGGTGCTGGTGAAACCGACCGGGACTACGTCGATTCAGTCAAGACCGAACTTGCCAACGCTCGCTCGCATGTCCAGGCTCTCGCGGATGAGAACGCACAGCTGATTGAGGAGCTCTCCGCTCGCGAGGCTGAACTCGATCAACAACTCGCTGAACTGGAGACGCTACGTGAACACCTGAAGGACGAAGAGGTGAAACGAGCGTACGAGGAACAACTGGCGAGGCAACGCAAGGAAGCGGTGGAGCAGCAAGCACGGGCGGACAAGGAAGCGGCGCAACAGCGAGCCTCTCAGGGCGCAGCAACGACGCCGCGGTCACCGCAAACACCAGCCAATCCGACGCCAGCCCTCGCACCTGTCGCAGCCTTCAGCAGTTCGGGCAGCGGTTGGATGTGCCCCGTTGCTGGCTCGACCGCCTTCGGTGACACGTGGGGTGCAGCCCGGTCTGGCGGGCGTACCCACGAAGGTGTCGACATGATGAGTCCTAGCGGCACGCCATTGGTCGCGGTCGTGGCCGGCAATGTGACGATGAAAACTAACAACCTGGGCGGCAACGTTGTGTGGCTCGTCGGAGACGATGGCGCCAAATACTACTATGCCCACCTTTCGGCATGGGAGGGTGGCTCGCGCAGTGTCAGCGCCGGCGAGGTGATTGGCTACGTCGGCAGCACCGGCAACACCACGGCCAATCACCTCCATTTCGAGATCCACCCGGGCGGCGGACTCGCTGTCAACCCCTACCCGACGGTTCGTCAGTACTGCTGATCGAATTGCTGATGAACCGCTCGGCACGCTGCTACTACTACACGATGTCGCAGTAACCTGAATCGTGTGTTGATGCCCGCCGGATACTTGATGGTCAGCGGGCCGGTTACATGAACGAACCTGTTCGTACGGTTGACCAGGCGATCTACACGCGTCGACGGTTCTTGATCGCCACCGCAGCTGTCGTCGTCCCGGTGGTCGCCTATTCACAGTTCCGGCGCGGCGATGACCGATCGGAGGCTCCGGAGTCGACCTCGCCGGTGGCAGCACCTTCGATCACAGCGCCCAGCTCGCAGATCACACCAACCGCGGTGCCCGTATCGACGGTCCCGGCGATCGAGTTCGATCACGATGTCGGACCGGGGATGAGCGGCACCAAGGTGATCGCCCTGCAGGATCGTCTCCGACAAATCGGCTTCGATCCTGGTCCAAGCGACGGAGCATTTGGTCCGGCCACGGAACGCGCAGTGTGGGCGTTCGAGAAGTTCTTCCTCGATACCGATCTCGCTGCTGTGACAGGGGTCGTGACGCCCTCAACCTGGCTGCTCATGAACTCGCCGCTTTCGGTGCGTCCTCGTCGATCCGGCCCCGGCACTCATCTCGAGATCCTGCTGCCACAGCAGGTCGCGGTGCTCTATCAGGATGACCAGGTCAAGCTGATCACCCACATCTCGAGCGGAACCGGCGAGGAGTGGTGTGATGTGGTCACCGTTGACAATGATGATGGGACCCAGTCGGAGCAGGGGATCTGTGGCATCGCCGTCACGCCCGGCGGGGTGTTCCATTTCGAACGACGAGTCGAGGGTTGGCGGAATTCCAAGCTCGGGCGGCTCTATAACCCGGTGTACTTCAACTACGGCATCGCCGTACATGGCTCGTCGAATGTGCCCGCCTTCCCCGCATCGCACGGGTGCGTCCGGATTCCGATGCACATTGCCGAATACTTCCCATCGTTGGTGCGAGATGGTGATCTCGTGTACGTGTTCGATGGCGTCCAGGAACCGGAGACCTATGGTGCGCAACTCCCCACCTTCGACTACCGCGATCCCAGTTACACCACGACTACGACCACGACCACGAGTTCGACGACCACGAGCGTTCCGGTGACGACCACCACCCACACGCCTTCGGTTACGACGACTCAGCCGGTGACGACCGTGCCGCCAACCCCTGAGCTCACGACGACAACGGTCCCAGCGTGAACGATCGTGCCTGGTCCGGGCGCCTCGCGTTCGGGCTGTTCCTGCTGATCTGGGATCGGCTGCTCGGTACCTACAAGGATCCGACCGATCGGAACGTCGATGACGGCGAACTGGGTATCGCCGACCTCGCCGACTATCCGGTCCGCTACTTGGAGCAACTCGTGATGCCGTTCAGAGATGTGGTCCCAATCTGATCGGTCAGGCGTCGTCGAACGTCATTCGTTCTGGTTGGAGCCAGGTCTGCATCCCACCGACGAGGTGGCCGACGTCGGTGTATCCCATGCGAATCAGCGTGGTCGCAGCGATCTCTGACATTCGTCCGGTCTGGCAGTACAGCAGGATCGGCTGATCGAGATCCGAGGGTAGGTCGGTGCTTTCGGCGATCTCGTCGAACGCGATCAATGCGTCGGTGTCGTCAATCTCACCCTCATAGGGCACATGAACATTGATGACGTAGGTGGTTTCGTCAGCCAGAGCCATGTTGAACTGGTCGGCCGACAACTCTGAGAACGTCGAGCCAGTCGGGCTCACGACCGACATGTCGTGCACGGTCGAACTCGCCTTTCCGTGGTCCATGCCGGGCATGCCGAGCGCGAAGTAACCGCCGACCATCACGACGAGAGCGACTACGGCGGTCATCGCCCATTTCGACGTCGGACGTTCGGTCCGGGCCGCCCTCGTGTCAATGCGCACGGTCGAACCATCCGAACCACCGCGTGCTGTAGCCGGCGATGCCGACGCCGAGGAACAGATAGGCCTCGTTGTGGCCTCCGGGAAGCAGCGCGGCCGATCCGAGGAGCATCATGTCGTTGACGATCGCAATCGCCACGCCGAGGACGAGGATGACGGCACCGACGGTCTTGTGCCAGCCGGAGCGAAGTCGTGTTCGCATGTTCTTGCCCTCGGCAAGAGCGATCAGCGGCCAGACGCCGGATCGCACGTCGATGGTGACGTCGTATCGTTCGCCCATCCCGCTCACGAAGGCGTCGACATCGACTGGGACGACCGGGAACCCATCGGCATGGGTGATCGTCATACGGTGTCCGCCGATCGCAACGCGGAACGCGGTGTCGTTGCCGGCGTTGATGATCCGCAGCCTGACTCGATCACCGGCGTGTGGTTGGGGTTCGAAGGTGAGTGGTCGCCGACGAGATCACCGGCGCGTGCGCGCAGCAGTTTGCCGGGGACGTCGTCGGAGTATCCCCACGTGGAGGCGATCGTGCCGGCCAGATCCAGCTCGAACGGGCCGGCCCGGTACGACGCGACGACGTCTGGTGCGCGGTCTGATGCGGGCGTGCGAGCGCTCGACGGTGGAGATGAACTCGGACTTCGGTCTCTTCCGTCTGAGCATCCCTGAGTATGGCGACTGACGCCGAGGCACCCAGTCCAATGAAGTGTCGTCGACTGGGAGAACTCATGACTACTACACTATGTCGTAGCCATGTTCGGTGCAACTTCAGATTGGCGGCCAGCCGGTGCGGGCGAGCCAGCCTTGGATCCCGGTGAAAATCGTCGACCAGATGCCTGTCAGGTAGCCGAGCCCGATGATGATCATCGCGATCCCTCCGACGCGTTCCATCGTGTGCGTGTGTCGGGTCAGCCAGCGTCGGATTCGTGCCGACCGGTCGAACCAGAACGCGAGGGCGATGAACGGGACGCCGAGGCCGGCGGAGTACAGCAAGAGCAGCACCATTCCTTCGGTCAGCGACGAGTCGGCAGCTGCTTTCGTTAGGACGGTGGCAAGGATCGGGCCGATACACGGTGTCCAACCCAATCCGAACACGGCACCGAGCAGCACGGACCGCCGAGGGCCACCAGCTATGCGGTGCATGTCGACGGGTCGTCGTTCAAATGACAGGAACCGGAGCCGGACGACACCGAGCGTGCTCAGACCAAGGATGATCAGCATTAGTCCAGCGACCTTGAGGGCGTTGTCGAGTTGTGCGTACAGCATGGCACCTACGGCGGAGGCGGTTGCACCGAGCGCTGTGAACACGATCGTGAAGCCGACCACGAATCCGATTGCGCCTCGGATCGACGGTCGTGGTTGGCCGTCGAGTCCGTCGCGATCCGGGTATGACACGGCGGCGAGGTATCCGGGGAGCACGGGCAACACGCATGGGCTGCTCGCCGAGACGATGCCGGCGGCGACAGCGGCGAGGGGCAGCAGTGCGCCGTTCACGATGTGGCGACAGTCGATCGTGCAGCACGATCACGGACTCGAAGCACAATCCAAAGACCCCCAGCGATGGCGAACACAACGATCGATTCACGGTGCTGGCGGGTCAATCCGTTGCCGATGTGAGGCAACCAGATCGAGGCAAGTGCGCGAATACCCGCGACGGCCGTAACCGCAAGTATCACGACTCGCAGGCTTGCCAGACCCAGTCGGTGCCAACGATCGAGCAGTGCGGCGCTGACGACGGCTGCGACAGCCACGGCCAGGCCGACCGGGAACATGCGAGTCACCAGCCCGTCGGGACGAAGGCCGAGCGCGCTCGCCGGGCCGGGACATCCGTCGCGGATCAGACACGTCGCTTCGTAGCATGCCCAGGCGACGAGGCTGGCAGGAACGAGTGCCGCTAGGCGACCAGTGGCCGACACAGCGTCACGCTTGGCCCGTAAGGCGAGCCAAGCCAATCCAGCGAGCACTCCTGGCCAGAATTCGACGCCGCTGCGGATGATCATCACATCGCTCAGGCTGGTCAGCGAGCCGGGATCATCGATCGCCAGGGCGGTCAGCCGACCGACAGCAAGACCGATGAACAACGCTCCGAAGCTGACGTCGAAAACGCCTCCCGCCACGACATGCGGTGGCCACGGCCGGAGAAAGATGGTCGGCACCATCAGCACGATCGCAATCGACGCAAGCAGTCCAATGTCGATCATTCCGTCAGGTCCTCAATCACGGCGGCCAGACGTTGTTCGGTAAGACCACCAACGATTGTCGTTCGCAGTTGCCCGTCGGCCCCGAAGACGTAGGTCGTCGGGAACCCTCTGAGACCGAGCCGCGACCGAATCTCGCCGGACGTATCGAAAATGTTTGGATATCCGACGTCGAACTCGTCCATAAACCCGAGCGACTTCGCCGGTACATCCTTCGATGCGACCCCGAGGATCATCACCTCGCCGCCATGCGCCTCCCAGGTTCGTTCCAACAGCGGTGTCTCCGTCCGGCACGGAGCACACCACGAGGCCCACACGTTCACGATCACGGGAATGCCGCGGAGCCCCACCAGGACGCCCTCGAACTGATCAGCAGACAGCTCGGTCAGCTGGCCGGCCGCCGGCACCGGGAACGGGTCGCCGGTCGGCTCGAACTGACTATCGCCCCCAGGCCGAGTCAACGCATACAGCACCAGCGCAAACAATCCCACCGCGGCCAAGATCTTCGTGCGTGTCCGGTGATCGACCGGCTCGTCCTTGCTGGTGACGCTCTCGGTTTCCACCAAACAGAGAGTACTACTACAAAGTGTAGAAGTCTCGCGTTGAGCTCAGCCTGGGCACAGCGAAGTGATCAGGCTGGCCAGATGATGGATCTGGAACCCAGCGACCACACCGGTGGCAGCGATCACCGACCACAGGCCGACCACCAACGTCGACCGGGGCGCGGGCACTGCCGGCGTGAGCAGCGCAGCGACGCGCGCTGGGACTCCCAGGCCGGCGAAACCGAGTGCGCCGACCGGAGTGACGCCGTGCAACGCAACCTTGCCGAGTGTGCGAGCGACGAACCGTCGGTCACCGCATTGGGCCACGGCAGCCTCGTCCGCCCAACGCTCAAGCGAAAACTGCAGACGCAACGACAATGGCCGCAACATCGGGATGCTCGACTCGGCGAGTTGAGCGATGAGCAGATACCGATCGTGACGATGACGGGCGTGGGCCCCCTCGTGAGCGAGCACGACTGCTTGCTCACGCGCATCGAGCAATCCGACGAGACCACTTGAGAGTACGACGTGACCGCCGCGGCCGGGCAACGTGAACGCGAACGGATCGTCATGGCTCGCGATCTCGACCGAACCGGGCCGATCGTGGCGCAGCCGACGGTGTGTGCGAACGACCCGGATCACGCGCGCCGAACCGAAGACCGCCAACGTGAGCGACGGCAACCCGATCCATGTCGGGACTGATTCGTGCACGCCGAACGCCTCGGCGCACCATTGGAGACCTACACCCAGGAAAGGAATACGTGCGAGATACCCGAGACTGACGATCAGCAGCGTTGGAAGCGCCGCGCCCGCCACCACGATCACAGTGATCGCCACCGTTCGCGCCGCCAATACCGGAGGCAGGCGTCGATGAACCGTCGTCACGATCACGGCGAGTGCCATCGCGACCAACAACGGAACGATCGCCGACGGGAACATCAACGATCGCTTTCGTCGAGCATCGCCCGCAACGCCTTTGCGTCGCGTTGCGACAGGCTGCCGACAAAGCGGGCTAGGACCGCGGTCCGATCACTCGCAGACGACAACACATCGTCGATACGTCGAGCGGCCAACTGCGACTCCGCCAAGGCTGCGCGATACACAAATGCACGGCCGGATTCGGTTCGCTCGACCAAACCCTTGGTGTGTAGGCGACCCAAAACAGTCGCAACGCTCGTATAGGCAAGTTCGGATTCGAGGAGATTCTTGATCTCACCGGGTTGAAGCGGTCGTTGCGCCGCCCACAGCACCTTCATGATGTCGTGCTCCAAGGCACCATCGGGTCGTTTTGCCATCTTCGCCTCCACTGCCGAGCGTAGCCGATCGATAACCGCTAGGCTCCTGCATGGTGTAGGTGCGACCCCTGATGGCCGCGATCGCTCCGTCCTCGTCTAATGCTCCGTCGCCTTCTTGTCTTCCTCGCGTTCGTATCGATCGCTCTCGTTCCGGCGAGCCCTGCGGCGGCGCACAACACGTTGCTGTCGAGCGACCCTGCCGACGGAGCGGCGCTCACTGAACTGCCGACGCAGATGACGTTGGTGTTCGACAAGTCGGTACCGCTCGACACGCTCTCAATCGAACTGATCGATGCAACCGGGGTCAGAACCACGCTGTCCGGTTCAACACACGGAGCGAGCGGCGACACCGTGGTGGTCACACCGCTTCCCGCTCTCACACCTGGCGAGGTGACGACGCGTTGGCGCCTGGTCGGCCCCGATGGCCACACCATCACCGGTCGAGTCAGTTTCACAATTCGCGCATCCGTCACGACAACGATCGAGGCGACGAGCGCGACCGCCCAACCCGGCGTGGGCCCGGCCACGACTCAACCACCTTCTCTGTCCTCCGCCAACGTCGGTGCCGGTGCGACTGGCGCTGTCGACCTCGGGTTCGGGGAGCCGTGGTCGACACCATCCACCATGCGCTGGCTCTTCCGGCTGCTGTCGTACCTGGCGATCATGACGGTTGGTGGAGTGCTCGCGACCACGGCGTTCGTCTGGAAACGGGCCTGGTCACATCCCAGCCTGCAGCGACTCGCGGCGTGCGCACTCGTCATCGCCATTGTGCTTGCCATCGCACAACTGCTCGTGATCGCCTCCGACATCCGGGCAGAACCACCGTGGCGTGCACTCGCCGGACTATCCGCCGCGTTCGAAACCGACGCTGGCATCGCGCTCGCGCTGCGCGTCATGCTGATCGTCGGGCTCACCTGGGTCATGTTCTTCATGCACGCCACCGACGAATGGAACCGGTGGATCGCTGCCGGAGGCTGCACACTTCTGCTGCTTGCCACGTGGGCATACGCTGGCCACTCGCGATCGATGCGGTGGTCATTGATTGGTATCCCCGTCGACGTCGCTCACCACGCAGCTGCGGCTGCCTGGATCGGTGGCTTAGCGATCGTCGGCATCGTCGCTATCCGCGACACAGAGGCCGACGAGATGGTCGACATCGTGCAGCGATTTGCGCGACTTGCTGCGACCTCTGTGGCTGTGATCGTAGGTACCGGAGCGATCCAGGCACTCCGACTCGTTGGCAGCCCGAGCCGCCTGTTCGCCGCCGATCACGGCCGCTATCTGTTGCTCAAGCTGGCCATCATGGGGATCATGCTGAAGGTTGCCGACGTCAACCGCCAGCGCGTCAATCGTCGATTCCGAGACGCCCGCACTGCGACACCTCACGTCGTGTACAACCTCCGTCGGGCGATGGGCACCGAACTGGCTGTCGGCCTCGGCGTCATCGCTGTCACGGCCGCGATGGTGGTTTCGCCGCCAGCGGTGGCGCAAGAGTCGGCATCATCGATAGCGACTATGAGTAGGTTGCCGGGCTCTACGGTTTCGGTCACGACGACCACCCTTGCGCAACCGGTCACCGCTGTGCTCGCAAATCAACGGTTTCCAGGGTCGTCGGCCTCTGCGGTGTGCTTGATCGCTGGGACGCTCGTATCGGGATCCACGGGAGACGATGTCACGTGCCTCCAGCAGGCGCTGATCCTCCAGTCGCTGCTCGAAGGATCACCTTCGGGTGCTTTCGACGCCGCTACCGACCAGGCCGTTCGAACATTTCAGTTCGAACGCAGCCTGCTTGCCGATGGCATCGTCGGCCCGGTGACGGCGGCGGCACTCGGAATCTGGGCGACATCCTGACGCAATCGTCGTAATCCGACGACCTATCACTACACTGTGTAGTAGATATGCCCGACCACCATCGACTCGACCACTATCGAAAGGCACACCCTCCACCATGAAGTACCGCCACCTTGCAATCATCGTCACCGTCGCCGCAGTCGGCCTCGCAGCGTGTGGCAGCGACGACGCCGCATTCAACGCCGCTGACGTGGAGTTCGCTCAGGGCATGATCCCGCACCACGAGCAGGCGATCGCGATGGCGGAAATCGCTCTCGACCCGACCGTCGAGGCGGGCCCAGAGGTGCGAGATCTGGCGACGCGCGTCAAGGGCGCTCAGGACCCCGAGATCGAGTCGATGACCGCA
>JANOTN010000129.1:0-21452 GCA_031416375.1 Ilumatobacteraceae bacterium | reverse complement strand
TTACCTAGCCCTGGAACACAACCTTGAGATCGTGGCCTGTTTGAACAAAATCGACCTGCCCGCCGCCGACCCGGATCGGTATGCGATGGAAATCGAGAATGTGCTGGGGATCGCCGCCGAAGACATCCTCAAGATCTCGGCCAAGACTGGCGAGGGCGTGCCTGAGCTACTCGATGCGATTGCGGCGCGGATCCCCGCCCCGACGGGCGACCCTGATGCTCCGTTGCAGGCGCTGATCTTCGACTCCCAGTTTGATCAGTACCGCGGCGTCGTTTCGTCAGTCCGCGTGATGAACGGTCGCATGTCAGCGAATACTCGGTTGGAGTTCATGCAGGCCAAGGCGACTCATGAGGCGATCGAAATCGGTGCTCGGCTGCCGGTTCCCACGCCGGTCGCCGAGCTCGGGCCAGGTGAGGTTGGATACCTGATTGCCGGTATCAAGGATGTCGGTGATGCCCGCTCGGGTGAGACTGTGACGACTGCTGTGCGCGGCGCAACCGAGGCGCTGGCCGGCTATCGCGATCCGAAACCGATGGTGTTCTCCGGTCTGTTCCCAATCGATGGCGACGACTTCGAGAACATGCGCGACTCGCTGGAGAAGTTGAAGCTCAATGACGCATCGATCACGTACGCGCCAGAGTCGTCTGGGGCGCTCGGATTCGGGTTCCGTTGTGGATTTCTCGGCTTGCTCCACATGGAGATCGTGATTGAGCGGTTGGAGCGCGAGTTCGGCCTCAACCTGATTGCGACCGCTCCGTCGGTTGAGTACCGGGTGACCACAACTGCCGGTGAGCACGTAGTAGTCGACAATCCTGCCGACCTGCCGATGCCACAGAAGATCGACTTCATCGAAGAGCCGATCTTCAAAATCTCGATTATCACGCCAAAGGAGTACACGGGCGCACTGATGGATCTGTGTCAGACCCGGCGCGGTGAAATGAAGCGAATGGAGTACCTATCTCCTGAGCGGGTCGAGCTCAACTACGAGGTTCCGTTGGCGGAGGTCGTGATCGATTTTTTCGACCAGATGAAGTCGCGCAGTCAGGGCTACGCGAGTCTCGACTACGAGTTGGCGGGCTATCAACGGGCCAACCTGGTGAAGGTCGACATCATGCTCAACAGCATCATCGCCGACGCATTCTCGACGATCGTTCACCGCGAGAACGCCGAAGCATACGGTCGTCGAATGTGCGAGAAGCTGAAGGAATTGATCCCTCGGCAGATGTTCGATGTTCCGATCCAGGCTGCGATCGGCGGCAAGGTGATCAGCCGCGAAACCGTCAAGGCGAGACGCAAGGATGTGACCGCCAAGTGCTACGGCGGCGACATCACGCGAAAGCGCAAGTTGCTGGAGAAGCAAAAAGAAGGCAAGAAGAAGATGAAGTCGATCGGCCGGGTCGAGGTCCCGGGCGATGTCTTCATCAGTGCCCTCAAACTCGACGACTGACCCGCGTCCAGTGCTAAGGTAGATGTTATGGCGCGAGAGAAGGTCACGATTATGGCGGAACGAGCGAAGATCGCTCGCGTCCGCGAGTTGACAGGTACCGAATCGGCTTCGGATGCGATCGACGTAGCGCTGAATGCGCTGTTGCGGAACGAACGCATCCGCAACGACGTGTCGGCCTATGTCGCCCACCCGCCGACTGCCGAGGAGATAGCGATCGCCCGCCATCGCCCGAACTGGTCCGATCTGGCCGATGACACCGACTGGGAAGCGTTGTATGCCGATCGCTCCTGAGCCGCGGCGGGGAGAGATTTGGTTGGCGAGACTCGACAAGCTGCGCCCAGTCGTCATCTTGACACGCGATCCAATGGGTCAATATCTTCGCTCGGTGCTTGCCGCCCCGATCACGTCCTCCATCCGCGGATTGTCGACCGAGGTTGAGCTCGGAGCTGAAGACGGTCTTCGGCGTGTATCTGTGGCGAATCTTGACAACGCACAGCTTGTTGAGCGTGATGACTTGATCAAACGCGTCGGCAAAGCGCGACCATCGACGATGGAACGGATTTGTTACGCGCTCAGTGTGGTAGTCGATTGCGACCAGGCGTAGTCGGCTCCCACGGTTGACCTTCCCGGCTCGTTTGGTGTGTGTGCCGCGAAGACCAGTTGACACCACAAGAGCGACGCTCTAGCGTCGGACTGCCGGCGCATACGGTGCCGACTGCACGTCAGGGCGGCTCAAATGAAGCGAACCAAGGCAGCGGTAGCGGTCGTAGTCACGACCGCTACGATGTGGACGATACCGAATATGGCGTCGGCGCACCCACACACGGCCAATGGTCATCCGATCGCAAACTCGCAGCGTCACGCCCCGTTCAACGAGGCCGGCGATTCTTGCGGTGGCGATCCCGCCGCCTACGGGCTGGAAGTCGCGCATCACGGTCCGGATTTGGGGATTCCTGGTTTCGGCGACGGCTGTTACAACACCACCGTGCACTTCGTTAATGGGAAGTGGGTGCCTACCGTCGACGCAAATCATGCGATCGACTAATCCCCGGCGTTGTCTAACGCGGAGTGTTGGCGGCTGCTTCTGGGGATTGGACCGCTTCCGCACCGATGGTTGGATTGATGCCGGCGAGATCTGATTCTCGGTTACGGGCCATCAGTTGAATCGCGACGATCACTGCGGCTGCGCCGAGCGAGATCAGGGCACCGTAGAGCATCGACCAGGTGGCGCTGAAGGTGTCGCCGACCCAGCCGGTGATCGGGCCGCCGATCGGTGTCGAACCGAGGAATAATACGGCACCGAGTGCCAGGACTCGGCCGCGCATTTCCGGCGATGTGCGCCCGGCCATGATCGCGTTACTCGTCGCCACAAAGGCTGAACCTCCGGCTCCGAACGGGATTGAGATCAGCAGCAGGACCCACAGCGAATGGGTGAACGACAGCGCCGCCATCGTGACGCCCATCACGAACACCGAAACGAAGAACCAGAGTTGGCGCACGTCGGACAGGCGGGCAACGAGCAATGCGCCCGACACGCTGCCGATGCTTGTGACCGACAACACCAGACCAAGTTTGCTGTCGGACTCGAGCAGGTTGTCGGTGATCAACAACGGGAACGAGACGGAGTAGTTGAACGCAAAGGTCGACACGATGGCGAACAAAATCGTGGTGTTCCGCACGATCGGATCGGCCCATACGGCCACCAGCCCGTCCCGAATTGGGGAACCACCTTTAGGGAGTGTCGGGTTACGGAACAGTTTCGACTCATCGATCGCGACTAACGCCCAGATCAGGGCGAGGAACGACAGACCGTTCAATAGGAAGCACCAACCGATCCCGACCCACGCCGCCAGCAGCGCCGCAAGGGCCGGACCGAACACCCGCGAGCCTGTCATGACCGACGTGTTGAGTGCCATCACGTTGGTCAGATCCTCACGATCCGCCAACTCAGTGGCGAGCCCTCGCCGCGCCGGATTGTCGAAGGCGTTCACGATTCCCAAGGTCCCGGATAACACGTAGATCCAAACGAGATCGAGCGAACCGGTGAATTCAAGAATGCTCAACACGATCGCCTGAACCCCCATTGCCGACTGGGTGAACATCACCACCTTGCGCTTATCGATCCGGTCGGCAATCCCACCGGCGTAGAGGCCGAGCAGCAGCATCGGAAGGAACTGACATGCCAACAGCACGCCGAGCGCGATACCTCGATCCGACAATCGCCTGACAACGAACAGCAATGCCGTGAATTGCAACCAGGTGCCGATGTTTGACACCACCATGCCGCCGAAGAACAACCGGGCGTTTCGGTAGCGCAATGACCGAAACATGGATGATCGGCCGCGTTGTTGCGTGGCGGCTGGGGCGGTCATCAATATCGATGCTACGGACCGCCACGGCGCTATGACGGACCCAAACGATTCGACGGTGGAAAGCCCGAGACAGCAATCGCCTACTGTTCGGCGTGATGAACACCGCAACTGAGTCGATCGTCACCGTCTCTGGCGTCGGTCTCACCACCGCTGATGTTGTCTCCGTTGCCCGTGACAACTGGTCGGTCTCGCTGGGCGCAGCGGCCCGCCTCGATATGCAGCGCTCCGCTGACCTGATCGAAGGGTTTATTGCTTCTGACAGTCCGGTGTACGGCGTCACGACCGGCTTTGGTGCACTCGCCAACACAGCGATCGCATCGGCCCGCACGGCCGAACTGCAGGTGGCATTGGTGCGCTCACATGCTGCAGGAATGGGCGACGAAGTCGAGCGTGAGGTGGTGCGGGCGATGTTGCTTCTGCGGGCGCGCAGCCTGGCGATGGCGCGGTCCGGTGCCAGGCCTGAGTTGGTCGATCTGCAACTGGCGATGCTCAACGCCGGGCTGACGCCAGTGGTCCGCGAGCACGGCTCGCTCGGTGCCAGCGGTGACCTAGCACCGCTAAGCCACTGCGCCTTGGCGCTGCTTGGCGAGGGCGAAGTGCGTTCCCGAGACGGTGAACTCATGAAGTCGGCGCAGGCGCTCACCGAGGCTGGTTTGCAGCCGGTTGTATTACGCGCCAAAGAAGGGTTGGCGCTGATCAACGGCACCGACGGGATCCTCGGCATGCTCGTGTTGGCGATCCACGATCTCGAACACCTCGCCGTCGTCGCTGACATCTCGGCGGCGATGACCGTCGAAGGTCTGCTCGGCACCGACCGAGCGTTTGCCGCTGATCTCCAGGCGTTGCGCCCGCAGGTTGGTCAGGCAATCAGCGCATCCAACCTGCGTCGCCTACTCGCCGATTCTCCAATTGTTGCCAGTCACCGGACTGGCGATTGGCGTGTGCAGGATGCCTACTCGCTGCGCTGTACACCCCAGGTCCACGGGGCCGCCCTCGACACGATCGCCCACGCTCGGACGATCGCTGAGCGCGAACTCGACGCGGCGATTGACAACCCGATGATCCTTCCCGATGGTCGCGTGGAATCGTGTGGCAACTTCCATGGTGCTCCGCTTGGGTTCGTGTGCGATTTTTTGGCGATCGCCGTGAGTGAGTTGTCGGCAATCGCCGAACGGCGTACCGATCGGATGCTCGACGTCGCCCGCTCGCACGGGCTCCCGCCGTTCCTCGCCACCGACGCCGGAGTCAACTGTGGCTACATGATCGGCCACTACACGCAGGCGGCGATGGCGATGGAGAACAAACGATTGGCGGTCCCGGCCTCGGTTGACTCACTTCCGACGAGCGCAATGCAAGAGGACCACGTATCCAACGGGTGGGCAGCAGCTCGCAAACTGCGTCGGGCGACCGACAACCTGCGGCGGATTCTGGCCGTCGAAATCGTGTGTGCCGGGGCGGCACTTGAACTGCGAGCCCCATTGAAACCAGGGCAGGGAACCGGCGCCGCACTCGAATCGCTCCGCACCGTCGTGGATGGGCCCGGCGAAGATCGGTGGCTGTCTCCAGAACTTCGCGCCGCTGAGACGTTGCTTGCGGATGGCGAGTTGGTCGCTGCCGTCGAGGCGGCGATTGGCCGCCTCGACGTGATTCGATCTGAGCTCAACCGATCCGAAGGGAATTGTCAGCCATGAGTGGTCCACGACCCGTGAGAGCGGCACGAGGAACGCACCTCACGTGCCTCGGGTGGCCGCAGGAAGCGGCCTACCGAATGATGCACAACAACCTCGATCCGGAGGTTGCCGAACGACCCGATGATCTCGTGGTCTACGGCGGCACCGGTCGTGCGGCGCGTTCGTGGGACGCCTTCGACGCGATGGCCCGCACACTCACCACGCTCAAGGCCGACGAGACGATGCTCGTCCAATCGGGAAAGCCCGTCGGCGTGTTCCGGACCCACGAGTGGGCTCCGCGAGTACTGCTCGCCAACTCAAACCTCGTGCCGCAATGGGGTACCTGGGACGAGTTCCGTCGTCTCGAAAAAATGGGGCTCACAATGTACGGCCAGATGACGGCCGGCTCATGGATTTACATCGGAACCCAGGGGATCTTGCAAGGTACGTTCGAGTGTTTCGCTGAGATCGGACGCAAACGATTCGGGGGCACACTCGCTGGGACGATCACGCTGACCGGTGGACTGGGCGGAATGGGTGGTGCCCAGCCGCTGGCGGTCACGATGAACGGCGGTGTGGCCCTGTGCGTCGATGTCGACCCACGCAGCATCCAGCGCCGGATCGAGACTCGTTATCTCGATCAGGTCGCCTCGTCGCTCGATGACGCCGTTGCTCGTTGCGAGCAGGCGCGAAGCGACCGGCGGGCGCTTTCGGTCGGTGTCGTCGGTAATGCCGCCGACGTGTTTCCGAAGCTCTTGGAGATGGGTTTCGGCGCCGACATCGTGACTGATCAAACGAGCGCTCACGACCCGCTCAGTTACGTGCCTGTCGACCTCACGACTGAGGCGACCGCCGAAATGGCTCGCACCGACCCGCAGGAACTGATTCGGCGATCGCGAGCGAGCATGGCCGAGCATTGTCGGGCGATGGTCGGTTTCCTCGATGCCGGAAGCGAGGTGTTCGACTACGGCAACAGCCTGCGAACCGAGGCCGAATTGGGCGGATTTGAGCGCGCCTTCGACTACCCAGGTTTTCTGCCGGCCTATATTCGCCCCTTGTTCTGTGAGGGAAAGGGTCCGTTCCGTTGGGTGGCGCTGAGTGGAGACCCGGCCGACATCGCTGCGACGGATCGTGCCGTGTTGGAAGAGTTCCCTGATGATGATGGGTTGCACCGCTGGATCGGATTGGCGGGGGAACGCGTGGCCTTCCAGGGTCTGCCTGCGCGTATCTGCTGGCTTGGATATGGCGAAAGGCACCGGCTCGGCTTGCGTTTCAACGAGATGGTCCGGCGAGGTGAGTTGAAAGCACCGATCGTGATCGGTCGCGATCATCTCGATTCGGGTTCCGTGGCATCGCCGTATCGCGAGACCGAGGCGATGCTCGATGGTTCTGACGCAATCGCCGATTGGCCCCTGCTGAACGCGCTTGTGAACACGTCGAGCGGTGCCACTTGGGTAAGCATTCATCATGGTGGCGGCGTCGGAATCGGACGCTCGATTCACGCCGGCATGGTGTGCCTTGCCGACGGCACGGCGCTCGCAGACGAGAAGCTGTCACGAGTACTCACGACCGATCCGGGGATGGGTGTGATCCGACACGCCGACGCCGGATACGAACGAGCCAACGAGGTCGCCGCCGAACGCGGTGTACGAATCCCCATGACCGAGACAGACTGACCGGGACAGGTTGATCGAGACATGACGGTTCGAGACATGACGGTTCGAGATATGGGATCAATTCGAGCGGTTTCATCGTGACGCGTTCGTGAAGCGGATCACTGAGTTCGAGCAGCGCGTTGGCGTCGTGGTGGGTTCGTGATGGCGTCGTGAGGGCGGACGCCAGTTATCACTGTGAGTTGGCCTGGATGGGTGGTGATCAGGCAGAACGCGACGTACTGATCGAAGTGACGGGTGAGAAGATCACATCCGTCCAGCCGAACGTCGCAGCGTCCTCTGGCGTGTACAGGCTTCTTGGGCTCACGCTGCCAGGGTTTGCCAACGCTCACAGCCATGCGTTTCATCGAGTGTTGCGGGGTCGCACTCAGGTTGGAACCGGGTCGTTCTGGACGTGGCGTGAGCAGATGTACGCCGTCGCATCCACCCTCAATCCGGCCTCGTACTTCAGGCTCGCCCGGGCGGTCTACGCCGAGATGGTGTTGGCCGGGATCACCGCCGTTGGCGAGTTCCACTACCTGCATCACGGACCCGGCGGCGTCCCCTACGACAACCCGAACGCAATGGGAGAAGCGCTGATAGCGGCGGCTGCCGACGCTGGCCTGCGGATCACCTTGCTCGACACGTGTTATCTGCGCGGCGGGTTCGACGCCGAATTGGCCGGAGTACAACGTCGGTTCGGTGACAGTGACTCGCTGACCTGGGCGACGAGAGCGAACGGTCGCGATTCGCTCGCTTCCGCGTCGGTCAAGTTGGGTGCCGCGGTGCACTCGGTTCGCGCCGTCGCGCCGACCGACATCGAGATCGTGGCGGCCTGGGCTACATCGCGGAACGCTCCGCTTCACGCTCACGTCTCAGAGCAACCGGCCGAGAATCAGCAGTGTGTCGCCGCATACGGGGCAACTCCGGTTGAGGTGTTTGCCGATCGAAACGCCTTGAGTGACGGGTTCACGGCGGTGCACGCCACGCATCTCACCGATCACGACGTCAGGTTGCTCGGCGGCTCGAAGTGCACCGCCTGTTGCTGCCCGACAACCGAACGCGATCTCGCCGACGGCATCGGGTCGGCGCGAGCGCTACGAGATGCTGGAACCCGGTTGTCGCTCGGGAGCGATTCGCACGCTGTGATCGACATGTTCGAAGAGGCCCGCGCCGTCGAGTTGAACGAACGCCTGGCGTCACTCGTTCGTGGCAGTCACGACGCGCCATCGCTGCTTCGCGCCGCCACCGTCGATGGTCACGCCAGCCTCGGATGGAATGATGCAGGATCGATCGCTGTCGGTGGTCTAGCGGACTTCGTCACCGTCCGACTTGACACACCACGTCTGGCGGGAACCCGACAAGACCACGCCCTGGAGTCGGCGGTGTTTGCCGCGTCGTCGGCTGACATTTCGCATGTCGTCGTCGGGGGTCGTGTCGTCGTCTGCGACGCTCGCCATCGATCGATCGACGTAGCAGCAGAACTTGACTCCGCGATCGACGAGCTGGTGCGTTTGTCGTGAACGCCATGACGACTGTCATCGACAACATTGGAGTCTTGGTCACCGGAGATCCGACGCTTGGCGAAGGGCCGCTGGGTATGATTCGCAACGCCGCGATCGTCATCGAGAATGGCAGCGTTGCATCGTTGGAGCGCTCCGGCGCAGTTGCCGATCAACGGATCGATGCAGGCGGCCGTTGCGTCATTCCGGGTTTCGTCGATAGTCACACCCACCTCGTGTTTGCCGGGGATCGCGGTGACGAGTTTGCTGCCCGGATGGCTGGAGAGCCTTACGTCGCCGGTGGTATCGGTCGTACGGTCGCCGCAACGAGAAGCGCTGCGACGAGCGAACTCGAAGCGCTTACAACGAATCGTCGTGATGAGGCGCTCCGTGCCGGAATCACAACCATCGAGATCAAGTCCGGCTATGGGCTCGATTCGTTCCACGAGCAGCGATGCTTGGAGATCGCCAGCGGCTTCACCGGCGAGACGACGTTCCTCGGTGCCCATCTCGTGCCGTCCGAGTTCGAGGGTCGGGCCGACGACTACGTCCACCTGGTGTGCAACGAGATGCTCGCCGCCGTTCGTCCGCATTCCCGATGGATCGACGCCTTCTGCGAGCGCGGTGCCTTCGACGCCGATCAGTGCCGGGAGGTGTTAACCGCCGGCCAGGCCGCCGGCCTGGGAGCCCGCCTCCACGCCAACCAGTTGGGCCACGGACCAGGCGTTCAACTGGCGGTGGACCTGAATTGTGCCTCGGCCGATCACTGCACATACCTCAGCGATGCAGACATCGAAGCACTGGCTGGAAGCGACACCGTTGCCACGTTCTTGCCGGCCGCCGACTTCTCGACACGCCAGCCGTACCCAGACGCTCGGCGCGTGATTGACGCTGGCGCCTCCGTCGCCCTGGCGACCAACTGCAACCCTGGAAGCAGCTTCACGACCTCGATGTCGTTTTGCATCGCTCTCGCCGTCCGTGACATGCACATGACGATCGATGAGGCAATCGCAGCAGCGACGAGCGGTGGTGCCGCAGCGCTTCGCAGAAACGACATCGGTCGACTCGCCCCGGGTTACAGAGCTGACATGGCGTTGCTCGACGCCCCGTCGTACACGCACCTTGTGTACCGCCCGGGAGTTCCCCTGATCGCCGCCACGCTGGTCGGCGGTGTCATCTCACCTCCTCGGTGTGCATATCCGTGAACGTCGGTTAGCACTCGGTATCCTCGTTTGCCAAGATGCTGGACGATCGCAAGACCGCCATTCTCGGAGCTGTGGTGCAGGAGTACATCTCGACTGCGCAGCCCGTTGGGTCCTCACATATCGCCTCCGCGTCCGGAATCGGGGTCTCGTCGGCGACCGTCCGCAACGAGATGGCGGTGCTCGAACAAGAGGGATTCCTGACCTCGCCGCATACGTCGGCCGGTCGCATCCCGACTGACAAGGGATATCGATTCTTCGTCGACAACCTCGCTCAGCCAGGTCGACTTGACACTGCCACGACCGATCAAGTCGGGGCGTTCTTCTCGGCCGCCCACGGTCGTCTTGAAGAAATGCTGCATCATACTTCTGATCTACTCGCCAAGCTGACCCACAACGCCGCCGTCGTGCTCGGCCCGAAGGTCGACGCAGCCGTGATCCGCAGTGCGCAGATCGTCCGGCTGTCCGCCACTGCCGCCGCCGTGGTGCTGGTGTTCGGCAACGGTTCCGTCGAGAACGAAGTGATCGAGGTTGCCGGCGAAACTGCCGACGCGTCGCTTTCAACGGCGTCAACGCACTTCGCCGGTCGGCTCAACGGGCACACACTGGTCAGCGCCGGAGAATTGACTCGGTCTGGTGACCTCATAGTTGACCAGATTTGTGATGCAGCAATTGGCGTGATGCGCACGGCTTCGACCGATGATCACGTCTACGTCGGTGGTGCTTCGGCGATGGCCGCCTCGTTTGACGCTGTTGACGTCGTTCGTCAGGTGCTCCACACGTTGGAGCAGCAGTTCGTGGTGGTGTCGCTGGTCCGCGACATCGTTAATCGAGGGATGTCGGTGGCGATCGGCGCCGAACATGGTGTCGAACCGTTGTCTGCGTGCTCGGTTGTCGTCGCCCCAGTGGTAGTTGACGGAGAACACGTCGGCTCAGTCGGCGTGCTCGGGCCGACGCGTATGAACTATCCGCAGGCGCTGGCGACCGTTGACGTCGTCAGCCAGCGACTCGGGCGTCGATTGGGAGAGGGCTGATGGCCACCGACTACTACAAACTGCTTGGGGTCTCGCGTGCAGCGGGTGCCGACGAAATTAAGAAGGCGTACCGCAAGCTTGCCCGCCAACTGCACCCCGACGCCAACCCAGACAATCCTGCTGCCGCCGAGAAGTTCAAGGAAGTTTCCAAGGCGTACTCGGTGCTTTCCGACGACGATATGCGCGCCAAGTACGACCGATTTGGCGAAGCCGGTGTCGGTGGTGCGGGTGGCCAAAACATGGGTGACCCGTTCGGGGGCGGTGGACTCGGCGACATCTTCGACGCCTTCTTTGGCGGTAGCGGGGGCAGTCCGTTTGGTGGTGGGCGACGTGGTCCGGCAGGTCCACCGCGTGGGCAAGACATGGAGGTAGCCGTCTCGATCAGCTTCGAACAAGCTGCCTTCGGTGACCAGATTCCGGTCGATCTGAAGCTACCTCAACCATGCGGAGCCTGTAACGGGAGCGGTGCCGGTGAAGGCACCAAGCCGGTCACATGTTCTGAGTGCAGCGGTGCCGGCCAAGTTCGGCGAGTCCGTCAGAGCGTGCTCGGTCAAATGGTGTCGACCAGCCCGTGTGGTCGTTGTGGTGGGCTTGGCGAAGTGATCACGACCCCGTGCGGAACGTGTCATGGCCAAGGGCGGATCACGGCTGACAAGAGCTACACCGTTGACGTGCCGGCCGGCGTGGTTGATGGTTCCACGCTGCGGCTGACGCGGCGTGGAGCGGCCGGCCCGAGAGGCGGAGCTCCCGGCGATCTCTATGTCCACCTACGGGTCAAAGCTCACGATCGCTACCGACGCGACGAAGACGATCTGATCACCGAGATACCGATCTCGATCGCCCAGGCGGCGTTGGGAACCAAGCTGGTGCTCGTGACGCTCGACGGCGATGAAGAGCTGGTAGTACCCGCCGGCACACAGCCGGGTCACCAGTTCGTGTTGCGAGCGCGAGGGGTGCCGCGCCTGCAGGGCCGCGGCCGAGGCGATCTACGAGCAATTGTTCGTGTCGAGGTGCCTACCAAGCTGTCGGTCGATGAGGCGGACATGCTGCGTACCTTCGCCGAAGGTCGCGGTGAGTCGGTTAGCGACGCTGGCAGTGGCCTGTTCTCGAAGATCAAATCCGCCTTCTCGTGAACCCTGCATCGGCCGACGTTCTCCGGCGCGCTGCAGCCCATGTGTTGGTCGATGACGTCGAGGCGCCGGTGCTGAGCGATGAATCGGCGGTCCACGTCTTTCGATCACGGAGGGTGCGTAACTACGAAGTGATCACGGTGACCGACGGCGCTGGTCGCTGGCGTCGATGTCGTGCACACGATGATGCGATCGTGATCGATGGCGACGTGATGGCAGAGTCGCGACGTATGAATCCAATCACGGTCGCTGTCGCGATTCCGAAACTTGATCGACCAGAGTGGATCGTCCAAAAGCTGACCGAGGTCGGGATCGACCGGATCGTGTTCCTGCACGCCGACCGATCAGTTGTCCGATGGGACCCCAACCGGACCGACAAACGCGCCGCAAAACTACGTCGAGTGGCAGCCGAAGCGCTCCAGCAGTCGCGCGGAGTGTGGCTGCCGGAGATCGACGGTCCGGTGTCGTCGCACACGTTTCTGCCCGGTGCGATCGTGGCCGAACCGGGTGCCCGATCACTTGACTCAACGGATCACGTGGTGGCGATCGGCCCTGAAGGTGGTTGGAGTTCCAACGAGTTATCATTGGCGACGGACTCCGTATCGCTCGGATCGCGCGTGCTCCGCGTCGAGACCGCAGCGTTAGTCGCGGCCACACTTTTGACCGCACACGCTGGGTGACGGTGTGAAACGAATTCTTGCGGCCATTTGACCACGCAGCGAAGTCGGCTACAGTGGAGACCGACAACACATCGAAATCTGTCAGGAGTTCGGGCATGCAGTCCCCCGAGAACAACGAAGCTGAGACCGACGACGAGGGATACAGCGTTCAGGTTGGCGAACGCCTGCGTTCGATCCGCAAGCAGAAGCGCCTGTCGCTACACGACGTCGAGGCCCAGTCGAAGCACGAGTTCAAGGCGTCCGTGCTCGGAGCCTACGAACGCGGTGAGCGGGCGTTGTCGTTGCCTCGACTCGATCGTTTGGCGCAGTTCTACCGTGTGCCCGTCGACCAACTGCTCCCTCGCAACGGCACCGATCCCACCGTCGGTGCCGACGACAGCTCGGCCATTCGTCCCAAGCTGGCGATCGACATCCACAAGCTGAGTCAACTATCGGGTGCCCCGTTCGAAATGGTGACCCGGTTCATGCGGATGATTCAGGTGCAACGACAAGACTTCAACGGTCGCGTACTTACGATCCGTAATGACGACAAGCGCTCGATTGCGGCGATGCTTGACATCCCGGTCGATCAGGTCGCACTGCGACTTGAGGCGCTCGACCTTGTCTTCAGACCGAACTGAACCCTTCGGGGTTTACGTCCACATTCCGTTTTGCGCGTCAAAATGTGATTACTGCGCGTTCGCGACCTGGACCGATCGCCACCACCTGACCGACGAATACCTCACCGCGCTGACGACCGAGATCGGGCGCGCAATCGGTGAAGGGATGCCGGTGGCGACCAGCATCTTCGTTGGCGGCGGAACACCATCGATGGTCGACGGCGAGGCGCTCGCCGCTGTGATCGCGTCGGTGCCAGCGACCGGCGACGCCGAGATTACGGTCGAGTGCAACCCCGACAACGTCACACCCGAACTGCTGCGTCAATACATCGCAGCAGGAGTCAATCGTGTCAGCATCGGTGTGCAGTCGATGGCAACGCATGTGCTCGGTTCGCTCGGGCGGCAGCATGATCAACGCAACGTTCGGCGTGCCGTCGATGCGATCCGTGAAGTCGGACTGCCGACCTTCAACCTTGACGTGATCTACGGCGCTTTTGGTGAGTCGGCCGCCGATTGGGAACACACTGTGCGAGGGATCATCGATCTCGACCCGCCTCATGTCTCGGCGTATGCGCTGACGATTGAGGCGGGTACGCCGCTCGCCGAACAACCCGATCGCCATCCAGATGACGATCACCAGGCAGATAAGTACGAACTCGCCGATGATCTACTTACTGCCGTCGGGCTTGAGAATTACGAGGTCTCGAACTGGGCTCGGCCCGGTCACGAATGTCGCCATAACCTGTTGTATTGGCGTCAGCAGAACTACCTCGGATTCGGGTGCGCAGCCCACTCGCACGAGGACGGCCACCGATGGTGGAATGTTCGCACGCCTGACCGTTACATCGAAACGGTGCAGTCGGGACAGTCGACCGAAGCAGCGGGGGAGACGCTCGACCAAGCGACGCGACGATTCGAGCGACTCGAATTGCAGCTCAGGATGCGTGACGGTGTACCGCTTGACGCGTTTCCCGCTGACGCCCTCGACCGACTCGGAGGGCTTGTCGAACGCCGCCATGACCGCTGGGTTTTGACTCGCTCAGGCCGCCTGATGGCGAACGAAATCAGCCTGCGCTTGAACTGACCGTGTTGCTGGCGACCGTGTTGCTGGCGATCGTGGCAAACAGGTCGGGGAACACGCGGGCGACTTTGGCGGAGAGGTAGTCGCCATAGGTCCCAGTCCAGGCTTGCAGGCTGGCACCGTCCCAACGCCTGTCGGCGTCGTCGGTCGGCGGCGTGTCGTCGAGCGGAAGCGGTGTCACGACGGCGTCCCACGATGGGTCGAAGAAGAACGGGAATGAGAGCCTGCTCTGGCCGCTGAGGTTACGAACTCGGTGCGGTGTCGATCGGTAGCGACCCTCGGTCAGTCGATCGAGCATGTCGCCGAGGTTGCACACCAGCACGTCGGGTTCGGCTGTCACCTCGATCCATTCGCCGTGAGGAGTGCGTACCTGCAGCCCGCCACGGTGATCTTGGGCGAGCAACGTCAGCAGCCCGTAGTCGGTGTGTTCGCCGACCCCCCACTCGTCAGAGCGGTCGTTGTCTGGTAGCGCCGGATAGTGAAAGATCCGGAAGAGCACGGTCGGGTCGGAGGTCAGATGGGTCTCGAACCAGTCGGTCGGGAGGCCGAGGCCGCGCGCGATCCCACGCATCACGGCGTTGGCAACAGGTACCAGAGCGTTGACCCATGCGGTCGTTGCCGGACCAAGTTCGCCTGCCGGAAACAGGTTGGATCCGTGCAGTGGTGTTCGTGAAACGACACGTGGGTGGTCGGCCGGGTGTTCCAGTCCCACATAGAGGCCTTCCTTGCGATCAGGCATTCCTGAGGTGACCTCGTCGCCGACCGGGAACCAGCCACGCCACGCCGACCCGGCGCGGGCCATGGCGATTGTTGCCTTGACATCGTTCGGCTGATCGAAGAACTGGCGCGACAACCGGTCCATTCGCTCGAACAGCGTTCGTTCGATCCCGTGTCCGGTGATCCGAAAGAAGCCGAGCGATCGACACGCCTCATCGATCTGGCGGGCAACCGCGTCAACGCCGGCCTCGTCGCCCTGTCCGGTCATCAACGGACCGATACCGATCAAAGGGAGGTGTGCGCTCGCTGCCACGCCTGGTAGCGTACGCTTCCGCTACGGGCGCGTAGCTCAGTTGGTTAGAGCGCTACCATGACACGGTAGAGGTCCCGGGTTCGAGCCCCGTCGTGCCCACCAGCCGCTTGGCGGCTACTCGCCGGTAAGCCCGTCAACCGACTCCCGGATGAGGTCGGCATGGCCGTTGTGTCGCGCGTACTCCTCGATCATGTGGACCAGGATCCATCGCAGGCTGGGTACCTCACCGCTGGGCCAGGTGCGCTGGGCCAGCCGCTCCAGGCCGCCGTCGGCCAGCGCCTCCGCGACCAGGGAGCGGGAGCGGGCCACGGCGTCATGCCAGAGCGTACGGAGCTGCTCAGGTGAGTCCTCGGCGGCCGAGTGCCATTCCCAGTCGGGGTCGGCCTTCCAGTCCACCGTGTCCCACGGGGGCTGCCGGTCTCGTCCGTGCAGCCACCGGGAGAACCACTCCTCCTCAACGTAGGCCAGGTGCTTGAGCAACCCGCCCAGGGTTATCGACGAAGCGCCGACGGTCGCCCTCAGGCCGGCTGCGTCCAGTCCCGCGCACTTCCACGCCAGGGTGGCGCGCTGGTACTCCAGGAACCCCAGGAGGGTGGCCGTCTCGTCGGCCGCGAGGGGAGGTTCCGGACGACCCTGCTCGTCGAGGTAGCTCATGGCGTCGTCGTCTCCACCCGCACAGATTGCCCTGATGGAGGATGGAATGCAAGAGGTTGCGCGAAACCTGGTTTTCCGACGCTGTAGGTGGTACCGACTTTCGGACGCTCGGCGCACGCCACATCGGTGGCGTCCAGAATCTCGAACGTCACCACAACGATCCGTTCGATCGACTGCTGATCGCTCAGGCGATACACGAGGGCTTGACGTTGGTGAGTGTCGGTTGTCTGGCAGTCAGCCGTCAGCTCCTGACTTCGCAAGCGCGTAATCGAATGGATGGGTTGATGTGGGAACTCGATGTGGTACGTCGGAAACTGACTGCAGCGATCGCGTCCGTCGTAGGTCGCTGCGATCAGACCGCTGACTACCTTGTCGACGGGCACCGCACCGAACGGTTGGTGTCTGACACCAAACGTTCATCAGCTGCTTACGCACACGTCGGTGACGACGACACCTAAACCGTTGACTTATCGAAGTTGGTTGACTCGGTCGATGAGATCGGCGAGGTCGTCAACCGTACGGTTGTTCATCGAGTCGGCGAGTCGATCGGCCTCGTGGCTCAACGAATCGAGGTCGACCTCGCTGGCGTACGGGTTGTCGCGCAGCAGTTCGGCGAAGGTGGCTACCACGGTCGCGAGTTGGAAATCCTCCGCGGCGTCGGTCCAGATCGGCACGATGTCTCGAAGATCGATGTCTTCGTCAATCTCGAACACCTCGCCGTTGTCGGGATCTTCCCAACGCAGGAACACCTCGCCGATGTCGCCTCGGTCGTCAAGTGTGACGCCTCGCTGCAACTCGACCTCGTAGATCGCCGTGACCTGGTGGCCTGCCCCGAGCTCCCCAGCGTCGACGCTGTCGTTGCGGAACTCGCTGTCGGCGACACCGCGGTTCTCGAAACCGATCAATCGGTAGGCCTCGACGACCTCCTCATCGAACACGACTTGGATCTTGGCGTTCTTGGCGACGGTCAGCAGTGTTGAGGTGAGCTCATCCTCGAACAACCGCTCGGCCTCGTCCTCCGTGTCGACGTAGGCGTAAAAACCGTCGCCCTGATCGGCGAGTTGCTCCATCATGACGTCGTTGAAGTTGCCCATCCCGAATCCGACGGTGACGAGATCGATGCCGCGATCGGCTGGCTCACGGATCAGCGTCGCCAACGCGTCGGGGTCGGTGATTCCGGCGTTGGCTACGCCGTCGGACAGGAGCACCACCCGGTTGATTCCGTTCGGTTGGAACGCTTCGCTGGCGAGCGCATACCCCTCGCGCAAACCAGATTCCATGTGGGTCGAGCCGCCGGGCTGGAGACTGTCGATCGTGTCGAGGATCATCTCTCGTTCAGAGATTGGCGTCGGGTAGAGCTGAATCCCTGAACTATCGCTGTAGGTGACGATCGCCACCGTGTCATCGTCGTTGAGTTGGTCGACGAGAATCCTCAGCGATTGCTTGACCAAGCCGAGTCGGTCTTGGCGATCCATTGAACCCGACGTGTCGATCACGAACGTGAGGCGGGCGGGGCCGCGATCCGACTCGGCAACGATCTCTCCCTGCACACCCACTCTGACCAGGTAGTTGTCATGATCGAACGGAGACGGGCCACCATCGACTGTCAACTCAAGACCGTTGCGGGGGGCTTCGTAGTCGTAGTCGAAGGCGTTGATGAACTCCTCCGGACGAACTGATTCGCGGGGCGGCAGTTGGCCCTCGTCAACCCATTTGCGTGCGATCGTGTACGAGCCCGTATCGACGTCGAGTGCGAAGGTCGAGAGCGGGTCATCGGACGCCTCGACGAAATCGCGGTACCCGTAATCCTGAAACGTGTTGTCCTCGAGTAGGGATTCCTCGGGAGCAACTGTTGGCTCCGGCGCTGGCTCAGCACCGAACAGCCCTCCTTCGCTGTCGACACCCTGTTGTGACCGGTCAGAAGGTGATTGGTTCGCTGGCCCGCCCGATTCCGCTGCCGACGCAGTGGCTGCCGCTTCGGTCGGGGCCGACTGTTCCATAGCTGATTCCTCGGCAGTCGCCTCGGCGAACAGCTGATCCCCGGCGGAGACCGGATCGTTCGATTCGCCCGACTCGCCATCGATTCGAATTCCGTCGTCGCCGGAGGCTCGCTCGTCGAACAGTCCGGTGGCTGTGTCATCCACCGAGTTGTAGGCCGACTCGGCACGGTCGCTTTCGTCATCTCCTCCGCAACCGGTCAGTAAGGCGCAACCGGCAAGAAAGACCCCCAAGGCCGCCACGACGGCCACTGATGTGTTCACATTGGTTCGCTGCATGTAGGTCAGACGTCGATCGCTACGACGCAGTTCCCGATCGACGTGACTATTCGATGACAGCTACGTGTCAGGCACCCGACGCTGCTACAACCTTCGTGTGGCGATCGCGCTTGCGCTCATCTCGGCGGTCTTCTACGGCGTCTCCGACTACGTCGGCGGACGTGCCAGCCGACGATTCCCGGCCGTACTGGTCACACTGGTCGCTGAGGTGTCGTTGCTCGGTGTGTTGCTGGTCGCCGTTCCGCTGATCGAAAGCGATGGTCCGACCGATCGGGCGATGGTGTGGGGAATGGTCGGCGGCTTCACAGGGAGCCTTGGGCTGATCGGGTTGTACGCAGCGCTCTCGAGGGGAAACATGACGGTGGTGGCACCGGTGACGGGTGTGGTGTCGGCGATCTTGCCAGTCGTGGTCGGATTCGCGACGGGTGAACGTCCGCAAACGATCGCCGTGATCGGAATTGTGGCGGCGATCGTGGCCGTTTCCCTGATCGGTGGACTGCTCGGGATCGCCGGCCAGCACGTCGAGATGCGCACGATCTGGCTGGCTGCGGGAGTCGGGTGCGCGTTCGGGACGATGTTCGTGGCCTACGCCCGTGCCGGCGACGATGCGGGGCTCTGGCCGCTGTTGTTCTCGCGGTTCGCGGGCATCCCGCTGGTATGTGTTGCCTTCATCTGGCAGCGACGCCGAAGCGGCCCATTCCTGATCGATCGTGGGGTGCTGCTGCCCGGTGTGTTCGTCGGCGGGTTTGTGCTGATCGCCAACGGCGCTTACCTCATCGCAGCTCGTGAGGGACTGCTCACCGTTGTCGCCGCAATCGGATCGATGTATCCGGCGAGCACGATTGTGTTGGCGTCAACGCTCGATGGCGAACGGGCTAGCCGCTCTCAACTCGTCGGCATGCTCGTAGCCGCCGGTGCCGTGATCGCCATCATCCTGGGGAGTTGAGCTTGAGCGCCTGCTCCGATTCGCGCGCTGCGGCGGCGAACACGCCCTTGCTCATCAGTGACGTTTCCGCTCCGCGTCGCTTCAGATAGATCTCGGCTCGCGCCGAATGAACGCCCGGATCGTTTGGTTCAGCCCAGCCTGCAAAGTCGATGAGATGGCACGCCAGCCTGAGGTTTCCGGCTTGTGCTTCGGTTTGAGCGCGGTCAACCAATGCTCCAACCCCGCCAGCGAGTTGAGCGACCGCTGCGCCAACTTCTGCGTCACGAGCGGGTTTCAGGCGACTTGCGGCTCCGTCCCACCAGCCACCGAACTGACGCCACACGTTGTGGATCACGAATTCTGGTTCGTCGTACAGCGGCCGGAGGTATGGCTTGGCGAGTGTTTCCGGCGGGACTTGGACGGTGTGAATGATCTCATCGAGCGTGGCACCGGCGTTCATCATCGCCAGCACCTCGGCGACCAGTTGTTCCAGTGTGTCCGCAATCGTGGTGAGGACTTCGGCGATCCGTAATTTGCCACCGATCGGTAGACCGTGGGCGGGCATCACCAGTTCGGGTTGTTTCGCCACTATCGCTCGGAGTGCGGCCGCCCACTCGATGGGGTAGCGCTGGACCTTTTGTGGATTGCCGGCGTTTGGGAAGTTCCAAATCAAAAAATCGCCGATCATCGCTGTGTATTGATCGGGCAACCAAGCCCATAGATGATCGTCGGTCTCACCCCGGGCGTGATGCAGTTCGATGGTCTTGCCGCCAACGACGAGATCGTGGCGATCTCGGAATTCCAGGTCGGCCCTGAGCGTCCCGGTTGGCAGGAATGACTCGGTTTCGGCACCGATGCTGAGGTTGAAATCTGACGAGATCCCCCCGAACTGGCGTGCGTTGACGAGCAGGTTCCAGTTATTCGTGACCTGATATCGGTCGAGCCGCCGATTCACGTTCTCGTGACCGATGACACTCGGTGCGCCCCAGGCACCGGCGAACGCGGCGCTCCCGCCAACATGGTCGGCGTGGCCGTGCGTGTAGACGAGACGGGTGACCGGCGACGCTGTCCATGACCGAATCGCATCGACGACAGCAGCACCGGTTCGCACTCCAGAGGCGTCGAATGCAACCACGCCGTCGTCGGTCGCCAGCAGCACGACGTTGCTGAAGCTCTCGACGACGGCGATCCCATCAGCAACTTCGGAGAGTTCGTTGTTGACCCGCATCACGGGTTCGTCGACAACTCCCGAATCGATGATCCGGGCGGAAAGATCAAGCAGGTTCCCCATGGTCGGGGAAGCTAGTCGTCAGCGTGGTTCTCGAGGAAGGCCGAGCACGCGTTCGCCGAGAATGTTGCGCATGATGTTTGACGTGCCGCCCATGATCGTGTAGCCGGGGGCGTAGAGCAACCCGTGCACGACGTCATTCCACACCGTTGCTTCGGCACCGTAGACGCGAGAAACGAATTCCGAGACGCGCCACTGGTGCTCCGTACAGAAGCATTTGGTGGCTGCCGAGAATCCCTTTGGCGCTTGACGGAGCACCTCGCGAATCACGAGAATTCGACCCAGCCGATATCCGGTCTCCAGCGCCGCAATCTCTTGACGGACGATCGGATCCGTCGTGTCGGCGCGCTCCAACGCCATGCGGAACAGGGCCTGATTCGAGACGAGTCGGTCAATTCCGCCACGTTCGTGTTCGAGTTGGCTCATCGTCTGCTTAAAGGCGTTGCCTTCGATCCCGACGAGGTTGCTGACCGGCGCGCGGACATCAGTGAAGAACACCTCGGAGAAATGGCGATTAGTTGTCATGTCTTTGATCGGGCGGACTTCGATCCCCGGCGTGTCCATCGGGACAACAATCTCGCTGATCCCCTCATGCGGCGGGCCGTCATTCGAGGTGCGACAGATCAGGTAGATGTAGTCGGCGACAGCCCCGAAGCTGGTCCAGATTTTCTGACCGTTGATCACGAACTCGTCGCCGTCGCGGACCGCCTGCGTCGAAAGCGAGGCGAGGTCAGATCCGGCGTTTGGTTCCGACATCCCGATGCACCACGTCGCCTCGCCGGAAAGAATCCCTGGCAGGAATGCATCCTGTTGATCGGGACGGCCGTATGAGATCAGCGACGGTCCCATCTGCCGGTCAGCGAACCACATCGCGGCGATAGGGGCACCGGCCGAGATCAGTTCTTCTCCG
>JANOTN010000128.1:0-8920 GCA_031416375.1 Ilumatobacteraceae bacterium | reverse complement strand
CAGCAGTAGTCCGAGACCGAGTAGCACCGGTTCGACCCGCTTCAGTTCGGTCCAAGCGTTGCGGAATCCAGGAATCAGAGGAACGACGAAGAAGTACAACACGGCGAGGAACGCCACCAGCTTGAGTGTCAAACGGAAATGCCGACGCGGTTCCTCGGCCGGTATTGTCGGCAGTTCGCCAGTCGTCACCGCAGGTTTCGACGTGACATTCACGTGAGAGTTGACATCCGGATCGGTCATCGTGGGTGTTGGCCGCGGTCCACACGTAACGGCCTGCGGCAATCCTACTGACCTCGCCCGAGAGCGGTCGTCGGGACGGCGCGAACGACGTCGTGCAACTTGGCAACGAGGCAGTGCCGAATGGCCGCATCGGTCTTGCCGAGATGAACGATCGTGAGCTCACGATCAGGTATCACGATGATGTACTGGCCCTCGTAACCGTGGGCACAGATTGATCTCGGGAACTCGGGCCACATCCACCAGTGTCGACCGTAGTCGAAACCGCCAGGGATCGGATCGGCCGGATCGTGGGCGGCGAAGGTCCGGCCGTGGTCGACCCATCCGGCCGGAAGTATTCGTTCTCCAGCGGCCGTCACGCCGTCGTGACGGTAGAGCTCTCCGAACTTGGCGAAATCACGTGCTGTTGCGTACACGAACGTCGATCCGATCCAGGTTCCGACACCGTCGAATCGAGGGTCGGCCGATTCCATGCCGACCGGACCGAATAGTCGCTCCTGCAAGAACTGGCGGATGCCCGGTTCGCCACCACCGACGACGTTTCCGACGATTCGAGCGATGATGTTGGTGGTTCCCGACGAGTAGTTCCAGAACGTGCCTGGTTCGTGGTCGAGTGGCAGGTCGGCCGCGTAGCCGGCGTGGTCATGTGCGCCGTCGCCGAAAAGCATCGGAATGCAATGAGACACCTCATCGTCGACATAGTCCTCGACAAATCGGAGGCCCGGTCGCATCTCTAATAGATCAAGCAACGTGATCTGCTGCTTCGGCGTGCCGCGCCATTCGGATACTGCCGCTTGGGCGTCGAGGTCAATCAACCCGTCACCAACGAGCAGGCCGACGGCGGCGTGAGTGATCGATTTTGCCGTGCTCCACGACGGCAACGACGTGTCGGCATCGACCGCGATCGCCGGCGAGAAGACGTTGGCCGGTTGGGTGCCGTACCGCTCGGCGATCACGTCACCACGATGGAGCACGACCATCGCCAGGGAGATTCCCTGATCCAGTGGGCGTTCGAAGATCGCATCTACCAGGTCCTGCACCGCCATCCCGTGAACCTATCCGCTTTGACCGAATGGTGCCGCGTGCCAGACTCTGACGCGTGCTGACGACACCGACCACGGGCAAACTGCGGGCCTGCGTTCGGGTACTTCACCAGCGCCAGATGCGCCGGCTGGTGCTCGCCTTCTTCGCCTTCATGCTGATCGAAACGATTACGTGGACGGGCTCGCTGGTGTACGCCTATCAACAAGGTGGTGCACGTGAAGTTGGATTGGCGGCCTTTGGATTGCTGGCACCCGCCGTGTTGATCGCGCCGCTTGCCAGCTTTTGTGGCGACCGGTTTCATCGGGTGCATGTGCTCGCCTTCAGCTACCTGCTGATTGGCATGTGCAGTGCCGCAGTGGCCGTCATGATGCGTGTCGAGGCCACCGCGATCGTCGTATACATCGCCGCCGGCGCCACGGCGGCGGCGGTCACATTCCCGCGCCCAGCGATGGGGGCGCTCCTGCCGCGCACCGCAACGACAACCGACGAACTGACCGCTGCCAACGTCTGCGTCGGGGTGGCTCAGAGCATCGGTATCGCCGCCGGACCAGCCATTGCCGGGGTGCTGTTGACGACATCGTCCGTCGATTCGTTGTTCGCCTTCAGCGCTGTACTTGGACTGATCGCCGGCGGGTTGGTCGTCAGCGTGCGCCAGGTGATCCATCAGACTCCCGACGAACGGGTGACGCTCGGTGATATTCGGGGTGAGACGCTGGCCGGTCTTCGACTGCTCCGAACCCAACGACGCCCGCGATTGATCGTTGGTCTGATGGGATTGAACGCTTCGATGATCGGTGTACTCGATGTGTCCTCGGTCGTGATCGCGATCGACTTTCTGGGCCGTGACGAGGGGTTTACTGGTGCACTTGCATCTGCTCAGGGAGTTGGGGCGATCATCGGAGCAAGCCTTGGCGTGCTGTTGGTCGGCAGACGTCGACTGGCACCGTTGATGATCATCGCCGCCACCGTCCAGTGCCTCCCGCTGGTCGGATTCACAGCACCGCCGACAGCGGTCACTGCGTTGGCGATCTTCGTGTTGTGCGGAGCGGGCATCAGCCTGAGCGACCTGTGCGGCCAAACCATGCTCCAGGGAATCACGCCAGACGATGTGATGGCGCGAGTGTTCGGATGCCTAGAGGGGTTTCGAATGGCGAGCATCGCAATTGGTTCAATCGTTTGTTCCACGCTGCTTGACCAGTTTGGAAATCGATCGGGTTTGCTGATCATGGCGTTCTCGATCGCTGGGCTGGTTTGGATCTCGACACCGGGCGTGTTGGCGATCGACCGTGCCCGCCCGGCACCCAACGAGGACCTTCTCGCGGTGCTGCGATCCACCACGATCTTCGCCCCGCTTCCGGCCTACGCGCTTGAACAATTGATGATCAATATGCGGCTCATCGAGCCGACCGCCGGGGAGATCGTGATCGAACAGGACGCGCCCGGCTCAACGATGTATCTCGTTGCCGCCGGCGAGTTGATCGTCAGCCGCGACGGCGTGGAAATTGCCCGATGTCGACGTGGTGACTACTTCGGCGAGTTGGCTGTGCTGCACGACCAGCCACGAAACGCGACCGTCATCGCCAACGGCAACGCCGTGCTGTATGAACTCGGTCGTGACGTGTTCCTTGAAGCCGTCACCGGACACCCCCGCAGTTGGCAGCGTACGAACGCGGCTGCGGACGAACGTACGCCGACCGTCAGTCAAGAGCGATGAGGGCGACACCAACGAGTGCAGCACACAGGCCGACAATCTGTCGACCGCGGAGCCGGTCACCGAGGAATATCCAACCGAGCGCAATGGCGACAGCCGGATACATCGAACCGGCTACGACGACCTGGGTGATCGAACCACGTTGACCCCCGAAAACGACCGCGGCGACACCGCTGGCACCGCACGCGCCAGCGAGAGCACTCCATCGGATTGCGCTGCCAGTCGCGATCGGGCGGCGATGCATCACAAGCCCTACACCGCCGGCCAGCGCCAACGCCGTTGCTCGTTGCGACACGATTGGCCAAGTGCCCGACTCCTCGGATGTCGACACGGAGATGATGAACATCGCTGCGAAGGCGAGTCCAGAGAGGCCACCGAGGGTGACGCCGATCATCACGTGCTCACTGTCGGCTGTCCACGACGTGAGCGCGAGGGCAGCGATTCCGATGCAGATCCCAAGCCAGCCGATTAGCCCGGGCACCTCACCTGTGACGGCGTCGTACAGCACGGGCAACACAGTTGATACGATGGCCGCAACCGGCCCGGCAACACCGAGTGACGACTCGACATATCCGCGCCACAACGTCGTGAGGGCGACGCAAACGGCGACCCCTGAAACCGCCCCGAGGGCCATGTCGCGCACGGTCGGCGTGCCGAGCAGCGGCGAGTACAACAGCGCCACGAACGCTCCACCAGCGAACGCCATCGTCGTCGCCTGCAACGGAGTGGAACGGCCGGCCGCCCTTGCGCCAAGAAAGTCTGATGCACCGATCAGGAGCGACGCCAGTAGCCCCAACAGGATCGACACGCGCCGAAACTACCGCTATGCAGCGCAGATCAGCGGACCGACGGATCGGTCCATTTGCTCGGCGAGTCTGGTGCCGGGCCAGTGGCGATCTCGACCGCCTGCTTGACGGTTGATGCCGGCTGCGCCATCAAGCGGTGGGCGGGTTTGATCAGCCCGGCGTTGACCGAGTCATCGAAGAATCGGAACAGCGAGTCGAAGTAGCCGTCGACGTTCAAGAATGCCACCGGCTTGGCGATCGTGCCGATCTGATTCCAGGTGAGGATCTCAAGCACCTCGTCCAAGGTCCCGAAGCCGCCTGGCAGGGCAATGAACCCGTCTGCACGATCGGCCATCGCTGCTTTGCGAGCGTGCATCGAATCGGTCACCACCAGCTCGGTCAGCCCGACGTGACCGACCTCGTGATCGAGCAGATGTTGCGGAATGAAACCGGTGACCGCACCCCCCGCTGCGAGGGTGGCGTCGGCGACCGTACCCATCAGGCCAACTCGGCCACCGCCATACACGAGCCCGTGACCGGCATCTGCGATCGCTTCGCCGAGTTGCCTCGCAATCGCTTCGAACGACGGCTGGTTACCTGTGTTCGATCCGCAGAACACGCAAATCTGTTTCGTATCTGGCGACGTCATGGCGACAGGATGGCAGGTCAACTCGACCCATTCCAGCCGAGTTACTGCGCGGTAGCTTGTGGATCATGACGACGCCCGACCTGCAGGCCGCTTCGGCCGCTCTCGATCTGGCCGATCAGGCAATCACGACGGCGATTGCCCGACTCACTGAACTGGGCGGCCCAGACCGGCAACAGGTGTTCGCCTACGAACTAGCCCACGCCGGTGCCGGGGTCGCAACGGCGAAGTCAATGTTGACATACGGCGCTCATGGTGAGACCGAAACCCTCCTGACCTGCGCGTTTGCGGCCGATGTGATCCACGATCTGTTCGCCAAGCTGATCGGGCGCGATCAGCTGTGGGGGGTCGATACGGCGCTGCTCCGCCCGGCCAACGACTTTGTTTCAAGGTTCCGAGATCCCGAGATAATTGCTTCGCTGGCAACGACACCGGGCGACCGGCACCTTGACGACGAGATGGAGATGGTGCGCGATTCCTTCCGAGCATTTGCCACCGACGTGATTGCGCCTCACGCCGAGCACGTCCACCGAACCAACGGTGATGTGCCAGAAGAGATCGTTCAAGGTCTTGCCGAACTCGGAGCGTTCGGGCTCAGCGTCCCCGCCGAGTACGGCGGGTTCAGCGAAGGCGGCGACAATGAATACCTGGCGATGGTCGTTGCCACCGAGGAACTCAGCCGAGCCAGCCTTGGCATCGGCGGGTCATTGATCACCAGGCCGGAAATCCTCACCCGGGCGCTCGTCAAGGGCGGAACCGAGGCGCAGAAGCTCGAATGGTTGCCCAAGCTGGCGACTGCGGAAGTGATGCCGGCGGTCGCCGTGACCGAGCCGGACTACGGCAGCGATGTCGCCAGCCTGACCGTCGCGGCGACGCCCGCCGACGGTCCAGACGGTCAGCCCGGTTACGTGATCAACGGGGTCAAGACGTGGTGCACGTTCGGTGCTCGCGCTGACGCGTTGGCGTTGCTCGCCCGCACCGACCCTGACCGTTCGAAAGGTCACCGCGGTCTGAGCTTGTTCATCGTGCCGAAAGATCGCGGCGACGGGCACGGATTCCGTTTGGAGCAGGAGGCCGTCGGTGACCGTATCGGCACGATGGAGGGCAGACCGATCGACACGATCGGTTACCGGGGAATGCACTCATACGAGATCGCCCTCGACAACTGGTGGGTGCCTGCTGAGAATCTGATCGGCGGCAACGACGGCCTCGGCCGTGGCTTCTATCTCCAGATGGCGGGTTTCGAGAACGGCCGGTTGCAGACGGCCGCGAGGGCGCTCGGCGTGATGCAGGCCGCCTACGAGGCGGCCGTCGAGTACGCCAACAATCGCAAGGTGTTCGAGTCGAACATCATCGAGTACCAACTCACCCGAGCCAAGCTCGGCCGAATGGCCGTACTGATCCAGGCCGGCCGGCAATTCGCCTATCGAGTCGCGATCTTGATGGGGCAGGGCGAGGGTGCGATGGAGGCCAGCATGGTCAAGGCTTACGTCTGCAAAGCAGCCGAATGGGTGACGCGGGAGGCAATGCAGATTCACGGAGGGATGGGCTATGCCGAGGAGTTCGCCGTCAGCCGGTTGTTCGTCGATGCACGCGTGCTGTCGATCTTCGAGGGCGCCGACGAAACGCTGTGCTTGAAGGTGATCGCCCGTCGACTTACGACAGGCTGAAGATCACCTCAGAACAGCGGGATGATTTCGCCCACCGAGCGAATCCGTTCAAAGGTGGCCTCTGGATGGTCGTCGTAGGGGTCGACCAGGATCGGATGCAATCCGGCGGCACTCGCTCCCCCGATGTCCATCGTCACCGAGTCACCGATGTAGGCAACACGCGACCGCTCGAACTCGGAGAAATGCACCAGTGCAAACTCGAAGATCCGCGGATCGGGTTTGCTGACCCCGACGACGTCACTGTCAATCACACATCGCACTTCGACTCCGCCGCCAGTACCGACCTGACAGATCCGACCGCGCCGAAGTTCTGCTTCGATCTGCCCGCTTGCGTTCGAGACGACACCCATCGGCACCCCGGCCTCGGCCAACGCCGCTAGAGCGACCAGCGTGTCGGGGATCGGCCATCGCCAGAGGTGCGCGCTGCGTGTGACTTCCAACGCCTCGACCGCATGGTCGAAGTACTCGCTGACCACGCCAAGCGCCGTCACGTAGGCGGCGTTGTAGCTGCCCCAGTGCTTCTCGGTGGAACCGACGCGTGACTTGGCAGCCATCCCTGCATAGTGAGCTTGACGATGATCCTCGATCTCGATACTGCCGCCGTACGGGGCGAGCAGCGGGGCCAGCACGGTCGGATCAGGAAGTACGAGCACACCACCCGCATCGAACAGCACGGCATCAAATCGAGCCTCGCTCATTCGCCAAGTCCTACCAGCTGAGTTGGATCGATCTCGCACTGCTCGAACAACTCCGCTATCGCATTGAGGTCCGTGCCGAAATTTGGATCCGTGAAGTCGGCGTTGTCGGCGAAGCACGTTGCCTGCTCCTGGGTGAGTCCGAGTTGCATCAACTGAGTGATCAACTGCTCGGTGATCGTTCCGGCTGATGGGTCGAAATCATTCGAAGACGATTCGTCGGCGGAGCCAAGCTCGATCCCGCATACCTGCTCGCCGTATTGATCGATGGTGTCGTTGGCTTCGCGGATTGAGGCGTCGTTGAGCACCGCCAGGTCGGCGTTAAGGATGTCGTACCCGGCCACCGAGAATGCATCGCCGAGCTGGTGGAAACCGTCGACGGCTAGCGCCACCTCAGCGGCGATCTCATCTGGAGCAAGCGGCAAAGCGGCATCGAACATCGGGAGTACCTCGGTAAAGAACGCCTCCGCCGCCGCAGGGTCACTCAATGTGGCATCGATGTCGTTGGTGATCGAGTCGAGCTGGCGAGCGGCAATGCACCAGTCGGAGTTGGTGTCACCGGTGTAGGCGACTTGATCGACTGACGTTGCTTCGGCTGCGGTTTGCTCGGCTGCCGTCGTGTCGTCGACGACGCTCGTGGTCGATGTGATGGTGGCGGTGTTCGTGGTCTCGGTCGTCTCAACCGATTGCTCGGTCACGATCCCGCACTCGGCCGCGTTGTACGCCTTGATGTTGATCGTCGCTGATTCCATGTCGGCCGCCAGGTCTACCAAGTCGTCACTCTGCATCACTGCTTCGACGTCGTAGTCGGCATCGGCCAACGATTTGGCAAGCTGGTCGACGCCGTCGGCTGTCGTGTTGACGTCAGCGAGTATCTCGTCGGGCGCCGACTTGGCGGCGTCGTCGAGCAGGCTTTGCCATGATTCCAATCCAGCCTTGACCGACTCGGTGTCACCTTCGAGCGCGGTCTGGAAATCACCCTCCCCTGCCTCGACGAGTTCGGCGACAGCGCACCATTCCGCAGGCGTCGCGTCTCGCCCGTCATCGCCGTCGTCGCCACCACAAGCCGTCAACAGGCATAGCGGAAGTAGACACACAATCGCCCGTTTCACCGCCGAAACGCTAGCGGAGCACTCCACGAACCGACCGGTCAACAGCTCAACTGGAGCGTCCCCGTTCGGCAGTCCCGTTCGGCAGTCCCGTTCGGCAGTGTTGGCCGTACTAACGTCTCCTCCGATGGGTGTGTTCCACTGGATCTTCGGCAAACACGAGCCTCGCCCTCCTGATCCGGAGCGGACCTGCGAGGCAGCATGGCTCCCGATGTGGCAGGCACCGATGATCGTTGACGAACTGAACCAGCAGGGCGTGGCAGCGACTATGAGTGAGGACTTGACGTCGCATTTGAGATTCGGCGCACGAGGTCCGATGGCGCGGATCTACGTGATGGAGCCGCAACTCGTCGAGGCCGAATCAATCATCGAGGAGATCACCGGCTACCCACCGGCCCATCAGGGCTTGTGAGCCGACGCGTTGCGCAACGGGGCTGAGCATTAGATCGGACTCCTTCGAAGTAGCTCAGGGGTGCACGGGCAGTCCGGACGTAGCGCTTGCCCGACGAGTTCACTGACACCGTCGCACGACACCACGTGGGTCACAAGATCGACCGGTACGTCGTCGACCACGACACCAACTACATCCCAGGAACCTGCTGCATCGATGATGCGGCTGGCGATCTCGTTGACGTATTCCACCGGAAGCCGACGACCGAGTCCGACGGCCAACCAGACCGGGGTACCGACGGAACGGGCCACAGCCGCCAACACGTGGGATCCAATCGGGGCCAGCAAACGCTCGCATGATGCCGCAGCAGCGTCGATCATCACGATGTCGGCCAACGCTGCGGCACGCGCAAGATTCTCGATCGGAACCGGATCGCAGGCGACCCCGAAACGTTCCAGCCGCCGCATGAACGACGAGGCGTGATGCGCGGCGTCGGCGCACCACACGGTCACGTCACCACGCCGCATCAGCGCCTCACCGGCAGTGGCGGGCCAACCAATCGTCAGCACCACCGCCTCGTCAGGCAACGCTGCCGCAATTAATCCTGGAGCCGGATCGTCGTCGAGTTGATC
>JANOTN010000127.1:0-5324 GCA_031416375.1 Ilumatobacteraceae bacterium | reverse complement strand
CCAACAGCGCCTGGGACTCCAAGCGGTTGGCGCTCAGCGGGTGGGGTTCCCCGAGTGATCGCCACAGCATCTGACGGGTGAGCGCCACCGGGACCGGCGCAGTCTGCGTGGCAATCTCGTCGGCGATCGCCAGCGCACGCGGAAGCACCTCGGCGGCGGGCAACAACTCGCGTACAAGCCCCGCTTCGAGCGCTTCGGTGGCCTCGAAGATCCGACCGGTCACGCTCCATTCGACGGCCCTCGATATACCGACGACTCGGGGTAGGAACCAGGTGGCACAGGACTCGGGCACGATGCCGCGGCGGGTGAACGGCAAGCCGAACTGAGCGCTGTTAGAGGCGATCCGGATGTCCATCGGCAAAATCATCGTGACGCCGATGCCGACGGCGGTGCCGTTGATCGCGCCGATCACCGGCTTGTTCGAATCGAAGATCCGTAACGCCATTTCGCCGCCGATGTCGCGGTGACCGCCGCGCAAAGGTTTGAAATCAGACGCATTGACGTCGTATCCGCCGTCTGATGTGCCAGACGACAGGTCGGTTCCAGCGGAGAAGTAGCGGCCTTGCGCGGTTACCACAATCGCCCGGATCTCGTCGTCGAGTTCAGCGTCAGCAAAGGCGACCAGAAGTTCGTCGAGTACTGCATACGTGACGGTGTTGCGCTGCTCCTCGCGCGCAAGCGTGATCGTCAGCACCCGATCAGACACCTCGTAATGGATTTCTTGAAAGGAGGTCATGCCCAACGACGCTATTCAGCGGTCGGTACAAACTTCGAGGATGGTCGTTCGGACGCGGCTCGTTGACACGCTGCTCGTTAACACAATGGTCCGCTGAGCAAGAATGGACCATGCTCGTTGATTCGTCGCTGCCGCATCAGATCGCTCATACGAAGGCCAATGCGGCTGCGATTGAAGAGGTCGGCTATGACGGGATCTGGCTGGGAGAGACGAAGCACGAGCCGTTCCTGCAGATCCTTCATGCCGCTGACGCAACCGAGCGGGTCACGCTCGGAACAGGCGTGGCGATCGCCTTCGCCCGCTCACCGATGACGCTGGCCAACGCCGCTTTCGATATGGCGGCCTACTCAAAAGGCCGATTCGTGCTCGGGCTCGGTTCACAGATCAAACCGCACATCACCAAGCGGTTCTCAATGCCGTGGTCGCACCCGGAGGCCAGGATGCGCGAGCTGATTATGGCGACCCGGGCAATTTGGGCGACGTGGCAAGACGGTGCCCCTCTGGAGTTTCGGGGCGAGTTCTACACGCACACCTTGATGTCGCCATTCTTTGCGCCGGACCCGCACCAGTATGGCCCACCGCCGGTGTATTTGGCCGGCGTCGGTGAGTTGATGACCGAGGTCGCCGGCGAGGTATGCGACGGCTTTCTGTATCACCCGTTCACCACCGATCGGTATATCCGTGAAGTCACAATTCCAGCCCTGCTCCGCGGTCGGGCGAAGGTCGGCAAGGCCGACCTCGACGGTTTCGTGATCTCCGGACCCGGCTTTATCTGCACCGGTCGGGATGACAAGGAGATGGCTGCAGCGATCAAGGGGACGAAAGCACAAATCGCCTTCTACGCGTCGACCCCGGCCTATCGAGGCGTCCTCGAGTTACACGGCTGGGGAGACCTTCAAGGCGAACTCGGACGGATGACCAAGGCCGGCCGTTGGACTGAGCTTGGTGATGTGATCGACGACGAGGTCCTGCACGCGTTCGCGGTGGTCGGCGGCCCGACCGAGGCTGGTCGCGGGCTGAATCAACGCTGGGGCGGGATCGCCTCGCGGATCACGATCTATGCGACTTACCCATCCGAGCCGACGATGTGGCCTGAGGTGATCGACGCGATTCGTACGTGAGTCGTTTGGCACTTGCGCCGAGTTATATAGTTAGATGATTAGCGGCTGGCGATCTTGCGGCGGTCGGAATACTCGGGTGTTCTCCAGAAGAAGGGCTGTCTTGTCATGAGCACAATGTCAACAGCGGTGCGAGTGTGAAGCCCGCATCGTTCAGCTATCACGCTCCCGAACGTCTCGATGAAGTCGGCGCATTGCTGGCGGAATACGGCGACGACGCCAAGCCGCTGGCCGGTGGCCAGAGTCTCGTACCGATGTTGTCGCTACGGCTCGCCAATTTCAGGCACCTCGTTGATCTCAACCGGGTTGCCGGGCTCGCCCAGATCGAACGCAGCAACGGTCATCTAAGGATTGGGGCCACCGTGCGCCAATCGACGGCCGAGCACAGTACCGAGGTGGCCGCCAGCGTGCCATTGATCGCCAAGGCCTTGCCGCACATCGGTCATTTCCAGATCCGCAACCGGGGCACAGTTGGCGGATCGCTCGCTCACGCCGACCCCGCCAGTGAACTGCCGGCCGTCGCATTGGCGCTCGACGCCACGATCGAGGCCACGGGAGCCCACGGCACCCGCCGCATTCCGGCAAGCGAGTTCTTCGTGTCAACCTGGGAGACATCACTCGCCGACGGTGAGATTCTCTCGGCTGTCGATTTTCCCGTGTGGGGAGCCGGTAGCGGTTTCGCGGTCGAAGAGCTTGCCCGTCGCCACGGCGACTTCGCCCTCGCCGGTGCCACGGTCGGCGTGCAACTCGACGGCGGTCACGTCGTCAGAGCGGCGATCGCAATGTTCGGAGTCGGAAGCACGCCGCTCCGCTTGACGGAGGCCGAATCCGCCCTGCTGTCGGGTGCGGATGCCTCTGAGGTTGGCCGCGTTGCCGCCATCGGGCTGAACCCCATCGACGACCTCCACGCCAGCGGTGCCTACCGCAAACAGGTTGCGGCCGTCATCGTCGCCCGAGCAATCACCGCCGCGCTCAAGGAGGCTCGGTCGTGAGCGATCTCGTGTCCGTCCAGCTCACAGTCAACGGCACGCCGCATCAAGTGGCGGTCGAACCGCGCAAACTGTTATCCGACATGCTGCGTGAGGATCTGCGCCTCACTGGCACCCATGTCGGTTGCGAGCACGGTGCTTGCGGTGCGTGCACGATCCTCGCCGACGGATTTGCAGTTCGCTCGTGTCTGTTGTTCGCGGTCCAGATGGACCGCTCGGAGATCACCACCGTCGAGGGCATCGCCAACGCCGATGGCACGCTCAACGCCTTCCAGCAGGCGATGCAGGACAACCACGGTCTGCAGTGCGGATTTTGCACGCCCGGCATCGTCGTGTCGATGACGGCCTATCTCGCCGACAACGACAATCCGACGGACGACGGCTTGAAGGCGGCCCTGTCGGGCAACCTCTGCCGCTGCACCGGTTACCAAGGAATCATCAACGCCGCACGCCAAGCCGCTGGTTTGCCGGTCTCGAACTCGGGAGCACACTGATGAACACCACACTTGCTGCTGGTCGCTACGTCGGCCAATCGGTCAAACGGCTCGAGGATCCTCGATTGCTGACCGGACACGGTCGCTATGTCGACGATGTCCAACTTCCAGGCATGCTGCACGTCGCCTTCGTTCGGTCAAACGTGGCCCGCGGAAACATCACGAGTATCGACATCACGGCGGCTGCGGCCCTGCCTGGCGTTCACGCCGTGTACACGGCTGCCGATCTCAACCCGAGGGTGCAGATGTTCTGGCACACGATGCTCGGTCCGCCGCCCGAGTTGGGTGGCGTCACGAAGTATCCGCCAACTCGCCCCTTGGCCGACGGTGACGTGCGGTTTGTCGGTGACCCGATTGCTCTGGTGATCGCCGACAATCGATACATCGCCGAGGACGCCTGCGACCTGGTTGAGGTCGAGATCGAAACCTTGCCTCCCGTGTTGGGCATCTGGGAGGCGGCCAAGGACAATGCTCTGGTTCACAAGGAACTCGCCTCGAACGTGATCGAGAACGTGCCGATGCCGGAGGTGCCCGAAATCGAGGCGATGTTCGGTGCCGCAGCGCATGTCGTCAGCCGACGGTTCCGACAGTGTCGGGCCACCAACGTGCCTATGGAGCCTCGCGGCATCGTGGTGCAGTTCGACCGCTGGGCGGGCGATCTGCAGATCTGGGCGGCGACCCAAAGCGTGAGCGAGTGGAAGTCGTCGGCTGCCAGACTGACCGGCGTTGCCGAGCCTCGGGTGCGCGTGATCGCCGGCGACGTCGGTGGTGGTTTCGGCCAGAAGATGATGATGACTCGTGACGAGGCTGCGGTCGTCATGGCCGGTCACCTGTTCGCGGGCGCGCCGATCAAGTGGACTGAGGACCGTCGCGAGAACCTGATTGCCGCCAACCAAGCGCGTGAGGAAGAGATCGACGTCACGATGGCCGTCAGCGCCGATGGTCACATCCTGGGTGCCAAGGTCTACTTTTGGGAAGACGTCGGCAGCTTCCCGTCCGGCAGTGGCGCGACGGGTTCGATGGCGATGGGAGTGTGGCCGGGGCCGTACAAGTTCCCGGTCGTCCTGCCTGGCCAGACCGCCGTATTTACGAACACCTGCGGCAAGCAGGCCTATCGCGGGCCGTGGATGATGGAGACCGTCTCACGTGAGCAGATGATGGATCATGTCGCCCGCGAGATCGGGATCGACCCGATCGAGTTCCGTCGGATCAACATCGTCAAAGAGCAAGACCTGCCGTATACGACCTGCATGACGATGGTCTACGACGATTCGATCTCGCCCAACGAGACGATGGAGCAGGCTGTCGCAATGATCGATGTCGCCGCCTTCCGAGCGGCGCAGGAGGTCGCCCGGGCCGAGGGTCGGCTGCTCGGTATGGGCCTTGCCGTCTACATGGAGCCATCCGCGATTGCCTTCGGGATCCTGTCATCCGATCAAGCGATCATGCGAATGGACATCACCGGCAAGGTGATCATCGCCATGTCGACCGGGAATCACGGACACAGCCTCGAGACCACGATTCCCCAGATCGTGGCCGAGCATCTTGGCTGCGACATTGCCGATGTCGTGCTCGTGCAGGGCGACACCGCGTCGAGCCCGATGGGGCCTGGCACCGGCGGTAGCCGGAGCGCCGTCATCGCTGGTGGGGCGGCTCAGACGGCGTCGTTGAAGTTGAAGGACAAGCTGATCGAGATCGCAGCCCACGTGCTCGAAGCGGCACCCGAAGATATGGAAGTCAACAACTCGATGGTGTCGGTGAGGGGCACGCCCGCCAAAGCGTTGCCGTTTGGGGCGATCGCATCGATGGCGTACATGATGCCCGAGGCCCTTCCTGACGGAATGGAGCAGGGCCTTGAGGTGATGGCGCGGTATCGGCCACCGAGCCAGTTCACCTGGTCGAACGCTGCGCACGCCTGCACCGTCGAGGTTGATCCGGCGACAGGAATGGTCAAAATCCTGCGCTATATCGTCTCGGAGGATTGTGG